>JAIRTY010000453.1 GCA_031254715.1 Nocardiopsaceae bacterium
GACCGTGGGCCGGCTGACCGCTGGGCCGGCTAACCGCTGGGCCGGTGAGCCGCCGGGCCGGTGAGCCGCCGGCGTCCCGGGCCAGCCGGCGACAGGCGGTGACGCACCGTAGCGGGCCAGCCGACCAGGTAACCGTTCGTTATCTAAGGTGAGCGGTGAGCAGTCACGGGAATATCGGGCGGTCTCGCTCAATTAGTTTGGATATAGCAACTATTTGTGCCGTCCGGCCACGCCGGCAGATCGCGCCGCCGGGCCGCTTGCTGGGAGGGAAGTCTCATGCCGCCTGCCGCAGGCATGCCGTCACCTGCGGCGCCCCACTACAAGTGGATCGCGCTGTCCAACACCACGCTGGGCGTGCTGATGGCGACGATCAACGCGTCGATCATGCTGATCGCGCTCCCCGACATCTTCCGCGGGATCGGCGTCAACCCGCTCCAGCCGGCCAGCACCGGGCTGCTGCTGTGGCTGATCATGGGATACCTGGTGGTCACCGCGGTGCTGGTGGTGAGCTTCGGCCGGCTGGGCGACATGTACGGCCGGGTGCGGATCTACAACCTCGGCTTCGCCGTGTTCTCGGTGTTCTCGGTGCTGCTGTCGGTGACCTGGCTGCACGGCACCGCGGGAGCGCTGTGGCTGATCGCCATGCGGGTGCTGCAGGGCGTTGGCGGCGCCATGCTGATGGCCAACTCGGCCGCGATCCTCACCGACGCGTTCCCCTGGCATCAGCGCGGCCTCGCGCTCGGCCTGAACCAGGTCGCCGGCATCGCGGGGTCGTTCATCGGCCTGGTGCTCGGCGGGCTGCTCGGCCCGCTGGAGTGGCACCTGGTGTTCCTGGTCTCGGTCCCGTTCGGGGTGTTCGGGACATTCTGGGCCTACCTGAAGCTGCGGGAGACGGCCCGGCGCCGCCCGGCGCGGCTGGACTGGTGGGGGAACCTGACGTTCGCCACCGGGCTGATCGCGCTGCTGGTCGGGATCACCTACGGGATCCAGCCGTACGGCGGGCACACCATGGGGTGGACGAGCCCGTTCGTGATCGGCGCGGTCAGCACCGGCGCGGCGCTGCTGGTGATCTTCTGCGTGATCGAGACCAGGGTCGCCGACCCGATGTTCCGGCTGGGCCTGTTCCGGCTCCGGGCGTTCTCCGCCGGCAACCTGGCCAACCTGCTGGCCGGCCTGGGCCGGGGCGGGCTGATGTTCGTGCTGATCATCTGGCTGCAGGGCATCTACCTGCCGCGGCACGGGTTCAGCTTCAGCCAGACCCCGCTCTGGGCGGGCATCTACATGCTGCCGCTCACGGCCGGGTTCCTGCTGGCCGGGCCGGTCTCGGGGTGGCTGTCCGACCGGTTCGGCGCCCGCCTGTTCGCCACCGGGGGCATGATCGTGGCTGCCGCTTCCTTCCTGCTGCTGCAGCGGCTGCCGGTCGACTTCAGCTACTGGGAGTTCGCGGTCATCATCCTGCTGAACGGGGTCGGGATGGGCCTGTTCGCGTCGCCGAACCGGGCCGCGATCATGAACAGCCTGCCGCCGGAGCAGCGCGGGGTCGGGTCCGGCATGACCGCGACCTTCCAGAACTCGTCCATGGTGCTGTCCATCGGGGTGTTCTTCACCCTGATCGTGCTGGGGCTGGCTGACACGCTGCCCGGCACCCTGCTGCACGGGCTGACCTCCCAGGGCGTGCCCGCGTCGGCCGCGGCCAAGGTCGCCCACCTGCCGCCGGTCGGGGTCCTGTTCGCATCGCTGCTCGGTTACAACCCGGTGCGGACCCTGCTCGGGCCGGTGCTCACGCACCTGTCCCCGGCACATGCCGCCTTCCTGTCCGGGCGGAGCTTCTTCCCGTCCCTGATCACGCCGGCGTTCTCGCACGGGCTGTCGGTCGCGTTCTACTTCGCCATCGCCGCCTGCCTGGTCGCCGCCGTCGCCTCGCTGCTGCGGGGCAAGCGGTACGTGCACGACGTGCGCCCCGGCGCCGCGGCGCCGACGGCAGGCGCGACAGCGGACGGTCACGCCATCGGGGAGATCCGCCGCGTCACGGGCGGCAGTCAGCTCACCGGGACCGCCCGCACCGCCGAGGGCGAGCCGGTGCCCGACGCCCGGGTGACGCTGCTGGACCCGGCTGGCAACGTGACCGGTGCGAGCACGACCGGCCGGGATGGCCAGTTCGCGTTCGAGAACCTCCCGGCCGGGAACTACACGGTGATCGCCAGCGGCTACCCGCCGGTGGCCCACAGCCTGCGCATCTCCCCGGGCCAGGATCACTCCGGGGACATCGGGCTCGGCCACCCCCGCGGCTAAGACGGGTCCCGTGGGGACGGCTGCGGCCATCGCTGCCGCCGCAGAACGTCAATGACGCGCGCTGGAACGATCATCGAACCAGCCCGGGACGGAGCATGACGCATTCCGCCCTCCGTGCTCACGTGGCGGTCTTCGGGTGGCCGAGAATCAGTTCGGCGACGCGGCGAGGCAGTCCCGGGGAGAAGAATCCGTGTCCCATGCCGGGAATCGGTTGTAGCCGCGCGCCGGGGATCTGCGCGGCGACGGCTTCACCGTGGGGAAGCGGCCGAAGAGGGTCCGCGGTGCCATGGATGACGAGGGACGGCGCCGTGATCGAGGAGAGCGGCACGAGCCGGTCGGGGGTCATCCGTTTCGCGGCGAGATCGTGGTTGGCGGCTGCGGCAGGGTCACTGGCCTGGTCGTAGGAGAGTTCGACGTTGCGGCGCGCGGCGTTCTCGTCGAAGGGCTGTTCGCCGCCGTTGAGCACGCGCCACGTTTCCACGGCCGAGGCGATCTGTTCCTCGCGGCCCGTCGGTGGGGCCTGTGCCAGCTCGGCGAGGTACCGGAGCCAGCGTGGCGCGGGCGGTGGCAAGTCGTCGGGGTCGGGTGCCTGTCCCGCCAGAGCGCGCGTCCAGGCCGCCCGCGCGTCGTGTCCCATCGGCCCTGTCATGATCGCGGTGAGGGTCAGGACCCGGTCGGGCCGGTGCACCGCGAGCCACTGGGCGATCGCACCGCCGAGGGACGCGCCGACGACGTGCGCGGTTGCGATGCCGTGCCCATCGAGCACCGCGATCGTGTCGGCGGCCATATCCGCGAGCGTGTAGGGGCGGACCTGGAAATCCACGCAGGTGGACCGCCCGGTGTCCCGGTGATCGAAGCGAATCACCTGCCGGCCGCCGCCGAGGAGTGTCTCCACCAGCTCGTCCGGCCATCCGATGCCCGGCGCGGACGTCCCCATGACGAGCAGCACCGCCGGGTCCTGCGGGTCCCCGAACCGCTCGGTCCACAATTGCAGATCCCCGGCGGCAACGAACTTTTCCTCATTCGCTTTCATGGCGGCAAACATAGCAATTAGTTCGCTATTCTTAAAAGAATTAACAAGCGTCGATTCTATGATATAATGAGTTCAGTATCGGGGACGCCGCGGATATCCTCCGAGCCTGGATAGCGGGCAAGCCGCAAGGTCCGGAAGCGGCATCCCAGAAGTCGTCAAAGTCTCTGCCGCCCTTCCTCGGGCAAGATCACGGGACACGCCAAGGACCGGTCAGGGAGAGCTCCGGATCGTGATCGTCTCCCCGCAGCCCGGGCAGCTGACGCTGGCCTCCTCCCCCGGATCGGGCAGCCAGAACTCGAACTTCTCCCCGCACTCAGGACACGAGGCGACCGGCGAAGCCGGTGGGCCGAGGTCCCGGCCGATACCGGCCAGGTAATCGGCCAGCGGGCCGAGCGACATGGCCGCCCGCCGCTGGTCGACGCCGCCCGGGTCGCGCAGCCGGCTGGGTACCCAGTGCCCGTCCTTGCCGACGGCCTGGGTGCCGAATTCCTGCGGCTTGCCTTCCGCGAGCAGCACCCGGTCGGTCAGGTAGGCGACCTGTACCGGGGTGGCCTCACCCTTTCCGGCAGCCGCGGCGAGCAGGTCCAGGCACTGCCGCTGGAATGCCGGATCGCGGTCGGCGTGCTGCGCCAGCAGCCACGCGGCATGGGCGCCGTCCTCGCCCGCCAGCGACCGTCCCGGCCAGCCGTTCCCGGTCACCACCTGCCGCAGCCACGGCAGGTTCTCGGCGTCAGCCTGCTCGGCCGCCTGCCAGTTCCCGCTCCGCCGGGCCGCCTGGTCGCGTTCCGCCCGGCGCAGCAGCTCCGCTCGCAACTCCGGCCGCATCCCGCCAGCATGGACCGGCCGCCCCGGCCCGGCAAGCCTGCCTCGCCCGCATGCCCTGAGGGCTAGCCTGGAGGAAATGTCCTTCCGGGGCGGTTCCGGATGCGTTCTGGTCAGGAATCTGACCAGTGTGAGCTACACCTCTGATTATGACGATCGCAGCTACGTCTGTGCCGTTGTCCGAAGCCAAGGCACATCTGTCCGAGCTCGCCAGGCGAGTGCGCCAGCAGCATGAGCGGATCACCCTGACCCGCAACGGGTAGGCGGAGGCGGTCCTGCTGTCCGTCGACGACCTGGAAGGCCTGGAAATGACCCGAGAAATTCTCGGGGACAGCGGCGCCGCAGCCCGGATCTCGGAGAGCCTGTCGGCGCTCGGACGCTGTGAGCCGGGGGCGGATTTGGAAACCGTCCGCCAGGATCTGGCCCCCTACCGCCGCCCGCAAGCCTGACGATCGGCGTCCGCTGGCCGGGACCAGACGGGGCTCCTCGCGGCGGCTGCGGGCCCGTAGTCAGGATCGGCCCAGCCCGGGAGCAG
>JAIRTY010000497.1 GCA_031254715.1 Nocardiopsaceae bacterium
CCGGCGGGGTCGCCGCCGGGTTCCTCATCCCGGTCGCCCCGTTCCTGGCCGCCTCCCCCCACGGCTTCTACCGCAGCCTCATCACCGCCCAGATCGGCCCCCGGCTCCACCCGCACCGGGTCCCGCTGTCCAACCGGCTGTCGGACATGGCCGGGCTCACCGATATCCACCTGCATCCCACCACGGCCAGCGTGCTCGCGGTGGCCCTGGCCGGGGCCATCGCGCTGGCGACCATCGTGGCCTGGCGGGCGGTCAGGCCCGCGCCCCTGGACCTGTACGTCCCGGTCGCGGGCGCCGCGATCGTGCTCATGTTCTTGTGGCCAGCCCAGTTCCACTACCACTTCTCCGCGTATCTCACCCCGTTCCTGGCCGCCGCCGTGGCATTGCCCGCTGCCACTCTCGCCGCCCGGGCCCGGGCGGCCACCCGCCAGCCCTGGGACCTGGCAGCCACCGGCGTGGCAGCGGCGGTCCTGCTCGGCTTCACCGGGCTGCAGGCCGGAACCGAAGCGCACTTCGGGCGCTGGGCGAGCGTCACCGAGGCATCCGCGCACCGGATCGAGGCGATCGTGCCGCCCGGCGCGTGCGTGCTCACCGACCAGTCTGCCTACCTGATCCTCGCCGACCGGCTCACCTCCGACGTGCCTGGCTGCTCGCAGATGGTCGACCCGCTGGGCACCGACCTCGGCCTGTCCGGCGGGCTCACACCCGCCACCGGCGCGGGCAGGAACCCGGCGGTGGCCGCGCTCTGGCGCGATGGCGTCCACCATGCCGGGTACGTGTGGCTGACCTTCCACGCCTACCGCCGGGTTCCCTGGAATCCCGCGCTGCAGTCCTACCTCGCCGACAACTTCGTCCAGGTGATGAAGGACGGCCGGGGGGACATCCTGTACGTCCGCAAGGGACTGCACGGCAGCTAAGCGGCAATCCCGGCGGCCTGGCACTCCACCCCGGACGGGTCCCGGCGGGAGGCGCGGTCAGGCGGCCGGGCCTTCCCCAGCGGCTTCCTGGTAGGAGAACCGCTGCTCGCGCCAGGGGTCGGCTCGGTTGTGGTAGCCCCGCTCCTCCCAGAACCCGCGCCGGTCAGCGGTCATGTACTCGATCGCGCGCAGCCACTTCACGCTCTTCCAGCCGTACAGCCGCGGGACGACCATCCGGACCGGGTACCCGTGCTCCGGGCTGAGCTGGGCGCCGCCGAGGTGGGTGGCGAGCAGGCTGAGATCGTCGGCGAAATCCCCGATCCGGAGGTTCGCGCTGTAGCCATACTCCGCCCACACCATGGCATGCGTGACGTCCGGCGCCGGCGGCGCCAGCTGCAGCAGATCGGTCGTGGCGATCCCTTCCCAGCAGGCATCGCGGATCGTGAACTTGGTCACGCAGTGGAAGTCCGCCGTGACCTTGCACCGGGGCAGGTCGCACACGCCGGGCCAGTCCCACCGGTGCTCGCGGCCCGATTCGGTCGCGCCGAACACCAGCAGATCCCAGCATTCCGGGCGGAACCGGGGCACCGGCCCGTAGTGGAGCACCGGCCACGACTTGGCCAGATGCTGTCCCGGCGGCAGCTCATCCGGCTGGTCGCCGGTACTGGGCTGCCGCGGCCGGGACGGCCTCGCCGCCCGGAACCCGCTGGCCGGACCGCCGGCCCGGCTGCCCTCTCTCGCTGGAGCCTGCATGCTGACAACGATTGCACGAGCGGATTCCGGACCGGTGGCCGCCCCCGCGGGTCGCATGCGCTAGGCTGCCCCCGTGCGCCAGCAGTTCTGGTTTTGGTATGGCTACCGGCCCGGTATCGGGACGGTCGCCCGCCAGACCACGCGCTGACGCGAAGCGACCTCACCAGAGCCCCGGGCCCGGAAGGCCCGGGGTTTTCTTGTTGAATAAGACTCAGATGCAGAGGAGATCCGATGGTCGTGGTGATGGCGCCGGAGGCCACCCAGGAGGACGTGAACGCGATCGTCCAGCTGGTCCAGGCGGCGGGCGGGGAAGCCTTCGTGAGCCGCGGGGTATCCCGCACGATCGTGGGCCTGGTCGGCGACGTGGACGAGTTCGGCGCGCTGAACCTGCGCAGCCGGGCCGGCGTGGTCGACGTGGTACGGATCTCGGTCCCCTACAAGCTGGTCAGCCGGGAGCATCACCGGAACCGCTCGGTGATCAGGGTGGGCGGGGTGCCGATCGGCCCCGACACCATGACGGTCATCGCGGGCCCGTGCGCGGTGGAGACAGCGGAGCAGACCCTCACCGCCGCCCGGATGGCCAAGGCCGCCGGGGCGTCGCTGCTGCGCGGCGGCGCCTTCAAGCCGCGCACCTCGCCCTACGCCTACCAGGGCCTGGGCGAGGCCGGGCTCAAGATCCTGGCGGAGGTCAGCGCCGAGACCGGGCTGCCGGTGGTCACCGAGGTCATTGATCCCGCCAGCGTCGAGCTGGTCGCCTCCTACGCCGACATGCTCCAGGTCGGTACCCGCAACATGCAGAACTTCGCGCTGCTGCAGGCGGTCGGCTCCGCCGCCAAGCCGGTCCTGCTGAAGCGGGGCATGAGCGCGACGGTCGAGGAATGGCTGATGGCCGCCGAGTACATCGCCCAGCGCGGCAACCTCGACATCGTGCTCTGCGAGCGCGGCATCCGCACGTTCGAGACCGGCACCCGCAACACGCTGGACATCAGCGCGGTGCCGGTCGCGCAGCGGCTGTCCCACCTGCCGGTCATCGTCGACCCGTCGCACTCCGGCGGCCGCCGGGATCTGGTGGTGCCGCTGACCAGGGCCGCGATCGCGGTCGGCGCCGACGGGGTGATCATCGACATCCACCCGGAGCCGAAGCTCGCCCTGTGTGACGGCGACCAGGCCCTGGTCGATTCCGACATCCGCGAGCTTGCCAGCGTGGCCGCGCACCTGCCGCCGCTGGTGGGGCGCACCCTCCCCCCGCCGGGGCCGGCGCAGCCCGGCGCGGGCGCGGCACCGGCGCGTGCCGCGACCGCAGTCAGCTGATTTCCCCGCCGGAACGGTTCTCCGGCTCAGTCAGGGCCTGTCCCGGCCGGGACAGGCCCTGACTCCTGCCAGGCGCGACTGCCCGCCCGGGCCGGAGCCGGGGCGCCGCGGCGAGATCAGGCCCGCTCAGGCCGGATCAGGCCGGATCAGGCCGGTACTCCTGCGCCAGCCCGGCCAGTTCCTCCGCGAGGTCCTCCGCGTCCAGCCGGCCCTCGATCCGGCGCAGGTCGTCGATGCGGGCGCGGGTCTCCACGTGCCGCGGGGTGAGCAGGGTGCAGCAGTCCTGGTCCGGGAGCTCGGAGAGGGCCAGCGTCCGGATGCGGCGCGCCTCCGCCATGATCTCCACCTTGTCGGTGCCGATCAGCGGCCGCAGGATCGGGAGTGACACGGCATCGTCCAGGGCGGCGATGTTGGTGAGGGTCTGGCTCGACACCTGGCCCAGCGAGTCGCCGGTGATCAGCGCCGCGGCCCCGAGGCGGCGGGCCAAGGCCTCGCCGGTCTTGAGCATCAGCCGCCGCTGCGCCACGATCTGCAGCCTGCTGGCGCCGGAGGAGGCCAGCCGCTGCTGGGCCTTCCCGAACGCGACCACGAACAGCCGGCTCCGGCCCTGGTACCGGTCGAGCTGGCGGGCGAGCCCGTATGCCTTGTACACCGATTCCGGGCCGGTCAGCGGCATGCCGGAGAAGTGCAGGAAGTCGCACCGCAGCCCGCGGCGCATCATCCGGTAGGAAGCCACCGGCGAATCGATGCCGCCGGACATGAGCGCCAGCCCCCGGCCGCTCATGCCGACCGGCAGGCCGCCCTGACCCGGCTGGCCGTTGGTGTACACGAACACCTCGTGCTGGTCGACCTCGACCGCCAGCGTGGTGTCAGGGTGGCTGAGGTTGACCGGGTAGCCGTACTCCTGCTGGACCCGGGCCCCGATCTGGACGGCGAGCTGCCCCGAGGTGAGCGGGAACCGCTTGTCGCGGCGCCGCGGACGGACGGCGAACGAGCCGGTCTGGCCGGCCATCAGCCGGACCGCCGCCTCGATCGCCACGGCGGGGTCCTTGGCGACCCGCACCGCCCGGCAGACCCGTGCGACCCCCATCACGTCGCGGGCACGTTCGGCGACCCGGTCGGCCAGCGCGTCCGCGTCCGGGCCGCCAGGGACCCGCACCACCATCACGCCGTCCCGCTGCCAGATCCGCACCGGGACGCCGAGATCGCTGGTGGCCCGGCGCAGGTTCGCCTGCAGCATCCGCTCGAACTGCTGCCGGTTACCGCCCTTGAGCACCACCTCGCCCAGCTTCAGCAGCACGCACGGCTGGTAGCGCTCGCCGGCGCCTGCCGGAACTGCCTCGCCTGCCAGGGACGTCTGGGACATGCTCATAGTCTGCCAGCCGTTGCGGGCAGCAGCCGCCAGTGTTTTCCCCTCCGCCGCCTTCCCTCCCCGGTCACGGGGGGCGGGGCCGCCTCGTGACCGGCCGCAGAGACAGACTGGGACGAGGGGGTGACGATCATGCGGGTATTCGTGGCAGGCGGGACCGGGGCCGTGGGGCGGCGGCTGGTGCCTCAGCTCGTGGCCAGGGGGCACGAGGTGACGGCGACCGCGACCAGCCCGGCCAAGCTGGACCTGCTGGAGCAGCTGGGCGCCGACGGGGTCGTGATGGACGGGCTGGACGCGGAGTCGGTCCGCGAGGCGGTGACGGCCGCCCGGCCGGAGGCGATCGCGCACGAGATGACCGCCATCGCCGGCAAGCCCGATATGAGGCATATGGACCGGTGGTTCGCCACCACCAACCGGCTTCGCACCGAGGGGACCGACCACCTGCTGGCCGCCGCCGAGGCCGCCGGCGTGCCCGGCTTCGTCGCGCAGAGCTACGCCAGCTGGAACGGAATCCGCCAGGGCGGACGGGTGAAGACCGAGGAGGACCCGCTGGACTTGGAAGCGGGGACGGCGGCGCAACCAGGGATGGAAGCGATCCGCCACCAGATCGGAAGAG
>JAIRTY010000517.1 GCA_031254715.1 Nocardiopsaceae bacterium
AATCGCGATCGAGGGATACTCCCAAGGCGGCGGCGCCGCCGACTGGGCCGCCCAGCTCCAGCCGGGCTACGCGCCCGGGCTGCACCTGCTCGGCGTGGCGGCCGGCGGCACCCCGGCCAACCTGCAGGCGGTGGCGGCCAACATCAACGGGTCAGCGTTCTTCGCGTTCCTGGGCGGCGCTGCCATCGGGTTCAACGCCGCCTACCCGTCGCTGGACCTGTCCGGGAGCCTCACCGCCCGCGGCAAGGCCGAGCTGGCGGAGCTGGACACCATGTGCCAGGTCCCGGCGCTGGCCCTGTTCGCTGGGCAGCGGATCGAGAACTACACGGTCGGTCACGTCAACCCGATCGGCGAGCCCAAATGGCAGCGGGTGCTCAACGCCAACGACCTCGGCGCGACGGCGCCCCGGGTGCCGTTGCTGCAGTATCACGGGCTGCTTGACGAGGTCATCCCGTGGCAGGTGGAGACCGCGCTGCACCGGCAGTACTGCGCGCTGGGCGTCACCACGCAGCTCACCGGGTTCCCCGGCGACCACGTGCTGACCCAGGTACTGGCCCAGCCCGACGTCGTGAGCTGGATCAGCGCCCGGCTCGGCGGCCGTCCAGCGCCCAGCAACTGCTAGCCGCGCCCGCGGCCGGCGCGCGCCGGGGTCAGGCGAGGCCGAGGGTGACGGCGAGGGTGCGGGCCACGTCGCCGCCGGCCTCGATCGCGAGGTCGAGCGCGGCCGGCACGCCGAGGTCGTCCGCCAGCAGCCGGCGCAGCTCGGTGGCGGTCGCCGGCTGGCCGGCCTGGTTGCGGCCCGCCGCCTGGTAGAGGCTGTCCAGCCGGTTTGCCGCCGAATCGAGCAGTTCCGGGCGGTAGTCCCAGCTCGCTGCCCACGGGCGGTCGAGGATCATCACCCGGACCACCGCCGCCGGGTGACTGGCCAGCAGGTCCTCGAGCAGCACCAGGTTGTGCGCTGACTTGGCCATCTTGGCGCCGTCCACCGTCACCGTGCCAGCGTGCAGCCAGGTTCGGGCGTAGGGGCGCACGCCGGTGAACGCCTCGGCCATCGCCGCGTGGTAGGCGTGATGAGGAAACCGCAGGTCCGCCCCGCCCGCATGGACGTCGACCGCGGGGCCGAACACCGACATCGCCATCGCCGCGCACTCCGCGTGCCATCCGGGCCGGCCCGGGCCCCACGGCGACTCCCAGGCGGGGTGCCCAGGCTCGCTCGCCTGCCACACCGCCACGTCCAGCGGGTCCTCCTTCGCCGGGTCGTCCGGCCGGCCGCCGTACTCACCGGAGAGCAGGAGCGCTTCCGGCGCGTCCAGGCCCGCCCGCGCCGCCACCTCCCGGCCGCGGAAGTACACGCCGCCCGCGCTCTCATAGGCGGTGCCCGTGTCGAGCAGCCCGGCGGCCAGCCGCATGACCTGCAGCACATACCGGTGCGCCCGGGGCTCGTGCTCGGGGCTGCGCACCCGCAGCGCGGTCATGTCCCGGTCGAACTGGAACTGCTGGATGGCCGCGAACGAGTCGTACGAGGCGCCGGCCCGGCCCGCCGCCGCGTCGAGCACGTCATCGACGTCGGTGACGTTCCGGCACACATCAGGTTCCACGCCGAGCAGGCGCAGCGTCTGAGCCAGCGCGTCGATCCACACGAACGTGGCCGCGTGCCCGAGGTGCGTCACGTCATAGGGCGTGATCCCGCAGGCGTAGATCCGGGCCCGGTCCAGCAGTTCCAGGTGCTGGCCCGCGATCATCGCCCCGGCGGCGGCCGGATGGGTTCTGGTCATGCCCCCAGTCTCGGGCACACCAGCCCGCCTCCCCCAGCCGCCCCGGTGACCCGGACCCGAGCGCCTCGCTACCGAGGCCGCGGCTGGTCGAGTTCGATACCGGCAACGCGCGCAACGCGATCCAGGTCAGCGTCGCAGGCGAGCAGTGCCGCCTCATGCCGCAATGCCACCGCCGCGATCATGCAGTCGATAAGCCCGCGCGGCGTGATACCTGCCCGCCGGCACCGGCGATAGATGTGCGCAGCGCCGTCGAAGTCGGCAATTGCATCGAAATGATGCAGGTGAAACCGGAGGAGCAGTCGGCGCAGGTCAGCTTCCCGCTCGTCGCTGCGCGCCCCGGCCACGACCTCCATGATTACCGGCTCGGTCACGGCGACCGGGCCTTCGGCGGCGATCAGGTCCGACAGGCGCAAGTCGGTAGCGCTCCCGGTGGCCCGGTCATATTCGACCCACGCGGAGGTGTCAACGAGGATCACGCGGCTCCCCGGGGCCGCGTATCCGCTGGCGGCTCAGCAATGGCGTGCGCGCCGCGCATCGCCAGGGCATCTTCCCGGGTCATGGGCTGGCCGGCCAGGTGCCGCAGCGCGAGTTCTACGGCTTCCGTTTTCGTCCGCAGCCCGTAGCGGTCCATGACCGCATGGAGATAGGTGTCCTCGATCTCGATGTTCGTGCGTACCCTGCTCATACACGTAGTTTACACCTAGCGTGTAAATCACGTGTACGCGCCTGACTCAACCCAGGGGCCCGACTCAGCCGCCCGCCCGCCAGGTAATTCCTGGCTGGGCGACTCACTCCGGGGGGCCGTAGCCTCCGCCGCCGGGGGTCTCGATGACGAACACGTCCCCGGCCTTCACCGGCACCGAGTCGCACCCTGCCAGCGGGGTCACGGTGCCGTCCGCCCGTTCGATCCAGTGCCGGCCGAGCGCCCCCGGCGCGCCGCCCGCCATCCCGTACGGCGGCACCCGCCGGTGGCTGGTCAGCGTGGTCACCGTCATCGGCTCGCCGAACCACAGCTCCCGGCGGCAGCCGTTGCCGCCCCGCCACCGGCCAGCCCCGCCGCTGCCGCGGCGGATCTGGTGCCGCTCCACCCGCACCGGGTACCGCCATTCCAGCACCTCCGGGTCGGTGAGCCGGGAGTTCGTCATGTGGGTCTGCACGGCGTCGGTGCCGCCGAACCCGTCCCCGGCGCCGGAGCCGCTGGCCACAGTCTCGTAGTACTGGTGGCGGTCGTTGCCGACGGTCACGTTGTTCATGGTCCCTGACCCCTCCGCCATCACGCCCAGCGCCGCGTACAGCGCGCCGGTGACCGCCTGCGAGGTCTCCACGTTCCCGGCCGCCACCGCCGCCGGGTACTCCGGCGCCAGCAGGCAGCCGGGCGGGATGATCACCGTGACCGGCTTGAGGCAGCCCGAGTTCAGCGGGATCTCGTCGCCGACCAGCGTCCGCAGCACGTACAGCACCGCCGCCATGGCGACCGAGGACGGAGCGTTGAAGTTGCCAGGCTGCTGCGGCGAGGTGCCGGTGAAGTCGATCACGGCGGTGCGGGCCGCCCGGTCCACCCGGGCCGACACGGCGATCACCGCGCCGCCGTCGGTCCGGTACCGGTACTCGCCGTCGCGCAGCCTGCCGATCAGCCGCCGCACCGCCTCCTCCGCGTTGTCCTGCACGTGCCCCATGTAGGCGCGGACCACGTCCAGCCCGAAGTGCTCGCACATCCGCCGCAGTTCCTGCACTCCACGCTCGCAGGCGGCGATCTGCGCCCGCAGGTCGGCCAGGTTGACCTCCGGGTTCCGGGACGGGTACGGGGCATTGCGCAGCAGGTCCAGCGTCTGCGCCTCGCGCAGCGTGCCGCCGCGCACCAGCAGCCAGTTGTCGATCAGCACCCCCTCCTCCTCCACCCGGGTGCTCCCGGCCGGCATCGAGCCGGGGGTGATGCCGCCGATCTCGGCGTGATGGCCGCGGGCGGCCACGTAGAACAGGATGCCTTCGCCGTCGTCGCCGAACACCGGCGTGACCACGGTGACGTCTGGCAGGTGGGTGCCGCCGTGGTAGGGGTCGTTCAGCGCGTACACGTCGCCCGGGCGCATCCGGCCCGCGTTCCGCTCGGCGACGATCCGGATGCTCTCGCCCATCGAGCCCAGGTGCACCGGCATGTGCGGCGCGTTCGCGATCAGCCCGCCCGCGGCGTCGAACACCGCGCACGAGAAGTCGAGCCGTTCCTTGATGTTGACCGAGTGGGCGGTGGCTCGCAGCCGCACCCCCATCTGTTCCGCCACCGACATGAACAGGTTGTTGAAGATCTCCAGCAGCACCGGGTCGGCCTCGGTGCCGGCGACCCGCCGGCCGGGCGGCGGGTCCTGCCGCCGCAGCAGCAGGTCGCCGCGCCCGGTCACCTCCGCCCGCCAGCCCGGCTCCACCACCGTGGTCGCGAAGTCCTCCACGATCAGCGCGGGCCCGTCCGCCCGCCACCCGGGCGCGAGATCCCGCCGCCGCGCCAGTGGCACGTCCCGCCAGGAGCCCGGCAGATACATCGGAACGGTTGCCGTGCCAGCGCAGTCCCCGGCACTCGCGGACCGGTCGCCGTCCTCACCACGGCCCCCTGGGCTCTGCCCGGGCGGGGGGGCCGGCGGCTCCGGCGCCGCGCTCGCCTCCACCGACAACGCCTCCACCAGGACCTGCTTGTCCGGCATGAGGAACGAGAACTGCTGCCGGTAGGCCTGCTCGAACCCGGCCGTCATCTCGGCCACGCCGCCGAGCGGGACCGGCAGCGCGGTGTCGGTGCCCTGGTAGCGCAGGTGGGCGCGGCGGGTGGCGCGGGCCCGGCCGGCCGGCACACCCACGGCCGCAAGCTCTTCGAGCGCGTCCGCGGCCAGGGCGCCGGCCCTCCGTGCCAGGTCCGGCAGCAGTTCGGCGGCCAGCGGGGCTTCCACCGCGGCCTCCCGCATGGCGGTGACGTCGGCCAGGCCCATCCCGTACGCGGACAGCACCCCCGCCAGCGGGTGGATGAGCACGCTGGTGATGCCGAGCGCGTCGGCCACCGCGCAGGCGTGCTGGCCGCCCGCCCCGCCGAAGGTGGCGAGCACGTACTCGGTGATGTCGTAGCCACGCTGGACCGAGATCTTCTTGATCGCGTTGGCCATGTTGGCGACCGCGATCTCGCGGAACCCGCCGGCCACGTCCTCGGCGGCGGGCGGCGGGCCGCCGGTGGCGGTCCCGATCTCGCGGGCGAGGGCCGCGAACCTGTCCGCTACCACGCCGGGGTCCAGCGGCTGGTCGCCGCCCGGACCGAACACGGCAGGAAAGTGGTCCGGCTGGATCCGGCCCAGCATGAGGTTGGCGTCGGTGACGGTGAGCGGCCCGCCGAGCCGGTAGCAGGCCGGGCCGGGGCTGGCCCCGGCCGAGTCCGGCCCGACCCGGTACCGGCTGCCGTCGAAGTGCAGCACAGAGCCGCCGCCGGCGGCCACGGTGTGGATGGCCAGCATCGGCGCCCGCATCCGCACCCCGGCCACCTGCGTCTCGTACTGCCGCTCGAACTCGCCGGCGAAGTGCGACACGTCGGTCGAGGTGCCGCCCATGTCAAAGCCGATCACCCGGCTGAACCCGGCCGCCTGCGCGGTGCGGGCCATGCCCACGATCCCGCCGGCGGGCCCGGACAGGATGGCGTCCTTCCCGCGGAACAGGCTCGCGTCGGTAAGGCCCCCGTTCGATTGCATGAACTGCACCCGCACGCCCCGCAGTTCCGCCGCCACCTGCCCGGAGTAGCGGGCGAGCAGCGGCGACAGGTAGGCGTCCACGCAGGTGGTGTCGCCCCGGGAGATCAGCTTCATCAGCGGGCTGGTCGCGTGCGACTCCGAGACCTGCGTGAACCCGATCCGGCGGGCGATCGCTCCGGTGCGGGCCTCGTGCGCCGGGTACCGGTAGCCGTGCAGGCAGACCACGGCCAGGCTGCGGAACCCGTCGTCGTACGCGGCCTGCAGGCCGGCGGTGAGGGCGGCCTCGTCCAGCGGGGTGATCACCTCGCCCTGGGCGCTGACCCGTTCGGTGACCTCGATCACCCGCGCGTACAGCAGCTCGGGGCGGATGATCTGCCGGTCGAAGATGCGGGGCCGGTCCTGGTAGGCGATCCGCAGCGCGTCGGCGAAGCCGCGGGTGATGACCAGTACCGTCGGCTCGCCGTTGCGTTCCAGCAGGGCATTGGTGGCCACCGTGGTGCCCAGCCGCACCGCCGAGATCCGCTCCGCGGGCAGCGGCTGCCCGGCCGGGACGCCGAGCAGGTGCCGGATGCCGGCCACGGCCGGGTCCCGGTAGCGGCCCGGGTTCTCCGACAGCAGCTTGTGCACGGCGAGGGTCCCGTCCGGGCGGCGGGCGATCACGTCGGTGAACGTGCCGCCCCGGTCGATCCAGAATTCCCACCCCTGGTCAGCCGCTGCCCCGCCCGCTGCTGCCCCGCTTGCCGATGACTCCATCCCGCCATCCTGCCGCCGGCCGCCCCCGGACCGCGGGCCGGCTAGCCGATACGTTCCTCCAACCGGATGGTCACGGTGGCGCCTGCTTGCTTGCCGATCGCCTGCCGCAGATCGGCTTTGACGGCCAGCTTGTGGGTGCCGTCACCCAGGGCCATGAACGAGCTGCGGAATGGGTGGCCGTCGATCGTGCCGCGGACTTTCACCAGCCCCCTGGTCCCGAAGAACTCGGCTGAACCTGGCATGATCACGTACGTCCAGCCACCCTTGCCCGGGCTCTTTTGCAATGTCGCGGTGAATTGCTTGGCCAGCATGTTGCTTCCTCCTCCCGGCTCTCCCGCCGCTGGTGTCATCGGGGCTGCTCGACTATCACCAGGCCGTTGCCGTCCCGATCATGGAAGGCGAACATGGGTGGCACCCCGGGCCAGCGCAGCAACCAGCCGGTATCCACGCCCTGGCCGCTGAGATACGCATGGTCGGCCCCGGCGTCGGAAGTCGTCATGGCAGGAGGCTGCCGGCACGCGCGGGTGCCCGATGAGCCAGCCCGGCAGCCCAGGTCAGGCGGCGAACCAGTTGGCGTGCAGGCCGTTCGGCACCGGAGCCGGGATGGCGGCCCGCGCCCGGGGCGGCCCAGGGAAATCGGCGGCGTCCCACACGTACAGCCAGGAGGTGTCGTCGGCCAGTTCCCGGCCGAAGCACAGGTAGTAACCATCGAGCTCCTCGGTGGCGGCTGCCCGCGGCACGAACACCGCCTCCCCGATCGCCGCGCCGGTGTCATATCGAACGGACTGGCCGGTTGCCATGTCGTAGCGCACGAGCCGGTCGTACTCACCGGGAGCCAGGCCCGGCCGCCCGGAGCGGCCGCACCCGGTCAGGTAGCGGTGCTCGCGGCCGGTCAGCCGGTCGTCGATGCGCGGGAACTCCGCGCCGACGGACCCGATGTGGACCAGGTCGGCGGTGCCGCGGGCCGGGTCCACGGTGAGCCGGGCCAGCCGCCCGGCGGGCTGCTGGCCGTTGCCGCCCGGCCCGCCGCCCTCCGCCAGGATCAGCCGTTCCCGCCACGGGAAATCGGTCACCACCCGGGTGCCGTCCTCGTAGGCGTTGGCGAGGTGCCAGGCCCAGAACGGCTCTGTCTCGGCGATCGCGGGCGTGCCGGGCCCGGACCGCGGCACCACCACGATGCGGGTCCCGAGCCCGGGCTGCCACCGCACCACGGCACCGCTGCCCACCAGCGCCTCGGCGTGGATGATGGCGGGCCCGATCACGAACACCGCGTAGTGCTCGGTGATCGCGAAGTCGTGGATCATCGCGGGCTGCTCCAGCCGGGGCACCTCGGTCGCCGGCTGGATGACGGTGCCGTCCGGGGCGATGGTCGCCCAGGTGAGGTACGGCGGATCGGAGTCGTACCGGAACACCACCAGCTCCCCGGTCACCGGGTCCCGGCGGGGGCGGGCGCAGATCCCGAGCGGGAGCTGCCCGCCGAAATCGAACCGGCCCAGGGTCGCCAGCTCCGGAGTGACCTCGTAGGGCGGGATTCCCTCCGCTAGCGCGAGGTAGTGCCCGGCGTGCCGGATGATGTTGATGAACGGGTCCAGCTTGACCGGCCAGCCTGGGTCGCGATCGGCGCCGAGCAGGGCCGGGTCCACGAAGGCGGGTTTCATGATCCCGCCGTACAGTGCCCGCCCGGCCCGTACCTCGGCCAGCAGCCCGCTGGTGCGGACCCAGCGGTTGCGGTACCGCGCCCGCCCGCCGCTGATCCACACCGCGTGGATCATCGCGTCGCCTTCCATCGGGTAGGTGTAGCTGCCCAGCGGCGGGAACCGGGGGTTGGGCCCGTTGCGCATGAACACGCCGTCGAGATCGGCCGGGAGGCTGCCCTCGATCCGGAGATCGGCCGCGTCGCGCTCGGCGGCGGCCGGGGCGAATCGCCCGGAGAGGTAAGGGTGGGCTGCCATGTCCACGGTGTGCAGCATGAAACCCCCGATCACGGGACCTCACCCATAAGGTTACCGTCAGTGACCAACTAGGGGTCAGCTCGCGGCGGCTGCTGAGTACCGCCCGGGGGCCTGGGCGCTGGGGGTCAGGCCTGCCGGGGCCGGTCCGGCGGGGCAGCGTCCCGGACGGCGAGGGCCTGGCCGGGCGCTGGCGGCGGCTCCGCAGGGCCCGCGGAGGCGGGGCCGGGAGGAGTCCCGGACTCCGGACCGGAGGCGGTCCCCGGGCCGGGTGCGGTCCGGGGCGGCGGCGCGGTCCGGGGCGGCGGCGCGGTCCTGCTCACCGCCTGCTCGAAGGCGTCCCGCAGCTTGGCGAACTCCGAGTCAGGGTCGCGGAACCAGCTGGTGGACCAAAGCCGGTGGAAGGTCCAGCCCAGCCGTTCCA
>JAIRTY010000529.1 GCA_031254715.1 Nocardiopsaceae bacterium
CATCGGGTGCAACTGGTCGGACAGGCCGCCCTCGGTCCAGTCGTCCACCAGCGCCACGTCCGCCTCGCCGGAGCGCACCCGGCGCAGTCCCTCCTCGGTCGGCGCCGCCTGCTGCAGCAGCATGGTGAGGGCCGGATGAGCGCGCAGGCTGCGCGCGAGCGCCGGCGCGAACGCCACCGCGGCGGTCGGGAACGCGGCCACCGTGACCCGCCCGGACGGCTCGCGGGCCTGCGCCGCCAGGTCCGCCTCCGCGGCCTCGACCTGGGCCAGGATGATCTCGGCGTGCACGGCGAGGCGCCGCCCGGCGTCGGTCAGCTCGACCGACCGCGCCGCCCGGTCGAGCAGGGCGTCGCCGATCTCCCGTTCCAGGGCCGCTAGCTGCTGGGACACGGCCGACGGCGTATACCCGAGCGCCGCCGCGGTGGCGGTGATGGTCCCCCGGTCGGCGAACTCCTTCAGCAGCCGCAGCCGATGCAGGTCGAGCATAAGTTCAGCTTAACCTCTGCCATAGACTTACCCGTTTGCCCTTATGCATGAGCCCGGGCACCCTGGTCAGGATGGTAGTCAAGGCAGGTACTTGACACATAGAGGGCGCCACGCGGAGTTCCTTCCCAGCGACGGGGCTCCAAGCCCGGCCACCGCCGGAACCGGCGCAGCGCAGCGCCCAGCCACCACCCCCGCAGCAAGGAGCTGTTCACCATGTCCATGGCTGGCACAGCCATGACCAGGCCCTCCGCCCAAGAAGACGACGCCACCGCGGAGGCAGACCCGGAACCGTGGCCGGCCGCTGCCCGGCCCCGCCCGGGCGGCGTAACCCAGATCGCAACGGCCACGGCAGCCCCAGCCACCGCCACCGCCACCGCCACCGCCCAGGCGGTCCTGACCCGGGCCCCGGCCGCCGTCCCCGCCGCCATCCCCAGGACGGCCCGCCCGGTCCCGGTGTCGGCGACCCTGGCCGCCAACGAGGTGCTCGCCCGCAGGCGGCAGGCGGGCGAGCCGGTGCTGCCGCTCGCGTTCGGCGAGGCGGGCCTGCCCGCCCACCCGGCGCTGCGGCAGGCACTCGCCGCCGCCGCCGGCGGGAACGCCTACGGCCCGGTGGCCGGCCTGCCAGGCCTGCGCCGGGCCGCGGCCGGTTACTGGACCCGGCGCGGCCTGCCGACCAGCCCGGATGCCGTGGTGTCCGGGCCCGGCAGCAAGGCGCTGCTGTTCGGGCTGCTGCTCGCGGCCGGGACCGACGTGGCACTGCCGCAGCCGAGCTGGGTGAGCTACGCGGCGCAGGCCGCGCTGATCGGCGGCCGGCCGCAGTTCGTGCCCGCCGCTCCCGGTGCGGCCGGCGTCTGCGACCCGGCCGGGCTGGCCAGGGCGGTGGCGGCGGCGCGGGCCGCGGGCCGCCGGATCGGCGCGGTGGTGGTGACGCTGCCCGACAACCCCACCGGCCAGCTCGCCCGGGCGGAGGCGGTGCAGGGACTGGCCGAGGTCGCCGCCGAGCACGACCTGATCATCATCTCGGACGAGATCTACCGCGACCTGGTGTACCCGGAGAGCCCGCCGTTCGCCAGCCCGGCCGGGTTCGCGCCGGACCGCACCGTGGTCACGACCGCGCTCAGCAAGAGCCTGGCCCTGGGCGGCTGGCGGGTGGGAGCCGCGCGGCTGCCGGAGGGGCCGCTCGGGCGGGACCTGACCGAGCGGCTGCTGGGGATCGGGAGCGAGATCTGGTCCGCCACCGCCGCGCCGGTCCAGCACGCCGCCGCGCTTGGCTTCGCCGAACCGCCCGAGATTTCGGAACGGATCAGCGCCAGCCGGTCCCTCCACGCGGCCGTGGCCAGGGCGGTGGCCCAGCGATTCGCGGCCGCCGGGGTGTCGGTGCCGGCGCCGCAGGCAGCGTTCTACGTGTACCCGGACTTCGGGCCGTGGCGGGAGCACCTGGCGCGGCGGCACGAGGTGGTCACCGGCCCGGCACTGGCGGCGCTGCTGCTCGACCGCTACGGCATGGGGGTGCTGCCAGCCAGCGCGTTCGGGGAGGACGAATCCGTGCTGCGGCTGCGGGTCGCGACCGGCCTGCTCTACGGGGAGACCGACGCCGAGCGGGAACGCGCGCTGGCCAGCCCGGACCCGGTCCGCCTGCCGTGGATAGCGTCCGCGCTCGACCGGCTCACCGAGATCCTCACCGACCTGGCCCGATGAGGGCGCGGCGGTCTACCTGATCAAGGTGTGTCCAAAAAGCTAGACACTCGTCTGCTATTCTAGACACTGTGGATCTCGCTTATCCGTTCGCTGACGTTCTTCCCGGGGCGCGAGGGAAGCTGCTCGCCACGTTGGTGCAACTGGAACGGCCTGTCACCGTCCGCTCCCTGGCGCGTCACGCGGGCATTTCCCCGCAAGCGGCACTCAACCTGGTCGGCGACCTGGCGGAGGCGGGGGTCGTCACCACAGAGCGCGCCGGGGGGTCGGTGATGGCCGCGCTGAACCGCGAGCATATTCTCGCGGAGCCGCTGGCGGCGCTGGTCAGATCACGCGGCAGTCTGGTGCGGCGGCTGCGCGAAGACCTAGCCGGCTGGCCGGGCCTGGCCGCTGCCTGGCTGTTCGGGTCGGCCGCCCGGGGAGATGGCGGCAGGCATTCCGATATCGACCTGCTTCTCGTCGCCGAGACCAGCACCGACGACGCCGCATGGGCTACCGCCGTCGGGGCTCTTGCCAGCGCCGTGCACGCCTGGACCGGCAATTACGCCCAGATCGTCGAGCACACCTGGGAGTCATTCATCCGGCTGGTCCGCGCGGACAACAGGCTCATCGCCGCCGTGCGGGCCGACGGCATCGCGCTCACCGCGAGGAGCCGCGAGCGGCTGCGGGAGGCAGTGTGAGCCCTCGGCTCGAGGGACGGCGCAAGCCGTGCACGATCGCGGGCACTGGACCGTAAGCAGCAGGCCGCCTACGAGGCACGGGACATAGCCGTCAGCGACGCCAAGGCATGTGTCCGCCAGGCCACGACCCTCATCGATGCGGCGAGAACCCGGGTCCAGGGAATCTGACGACTGCCAGCGATGAGACGCGTGCTCGGGCGCGCACGGCGCGGCGTGCCGGACATGGCGCGGCTGCGGACTGCGCCGCGGGCGCGCCGTGCTGGCTACCGCAGGCCGTGGCCGGTGATCCGGAGCGGAGCCAGCTCGGGGCGCTTGGGCTGCTTGCCGTCGGCAGTGGAGACACCGCGCAGCTGGCGGCCCACCCAGGGGGCCGCGTGCTCCCGGGCCCAGCGCAGGTCGGTGTTGCGGGCCGTCAGCCAGGCCCGGGTGCCCGACAGCACCACCCCGTCGTCGGGCCAGGGCTCCCGCCAGTCCTCGGCCACCGGCACGCCGAGCACCTCGGCCGCGCGGAGCGCCACCCGCCGGTGCGCGTCCGGGGTCAGGTGCAGCCGGTCCGCGCTCCAGGCCCGCTTGTCGCGGAGCACGCGCATCGACCACAGGTCCACGGTGTGGCAGTGGTGACGGTCAGCGATCGCCCGCAGGTGCATGTTGTAGATGGAGATCTTGCCCCGGATCAGCCGCAGCACAGGGAACGGGAACCGGGGGTCGAACCCGGTGAACATGAGCACCTGGCAGCCGGCCATCAGCAGGGTCCGGACCGCCTCGTCGAACGCCCGCCCGAGTTCGTCCGGGTCGATCCGGAGATGGAGCATGTCGTTGCCGCCGGCGGCGATGCTCACCAGGTCCGGTGACATCGCGATGGCCTGCGGCAGCTGCTCCTCGACCACGTGCCGCAGCAGCTTCCCGCGCACCGCCAGGTTGGCGTACCGCAGCCCTGGCTGGTCCGCCGCCAGGTGCTCGGCAAGCCGGTCCGCCCAGCCGCGGAACCCCTGCTGGTCGTCGCGCGCGTCGTCAAGCCCCTCAGTGAAACTGTCACCGAGCGCGACAAAGGACGTGATCTGGCTGGTCACGACCCGCCTCCGTCCCCCGTTGTTAGCCTGCTGGCCCCGATCCCTGCGAGTGCTTGTTCCCTCCGGTTAACCAGGCTACGCAGCGTGCCCGGACAGGCGGAACGACCACACGGGTATCAATCCCGTGTTTCCATAACGAACCGGTCACCGACGGCCGCCGGCCCGCCGCTCGGGCAGACTTGCGCC
>JAIRTY010000551.1 GCA_031254715.1 Nocardiopsaceae bacterium
GGCGGCGATCCCCTACCAGCGGCTGCGCTCCCACCAGGTGGTGATCGGGACCACCGGCACCGGGAAGACGACCCTGTTGCTGCGGCTGTGGGCCGGGTTCCTGGCCCGCGGCCTGGAACTGCACGCCGCAGGCAGGGGCGGGCGGCCGCTGCTCGTGGTGCTCGACTGCAAGGGCGGTCCCGACTCGCGGCGGGTCGCCGACCGTGCCCGCCGGGTGCTGCGGGACGCCGGCGCCCGTGCCACGATGATCTGGCCGGACGAGGCCGCGCTGTCGCTGTGGGCGTTGCCCCCGCAGCAGCTGATCACCACGCTGGCCGACATGGTGGAGCAGGGCACCGGGGCGGCCGCCTACTACGCCGACGTGCTGGAGGCGATCGTGGCGATGGCGGTGGGCGCGCCCGGCGGCCCGCCGGGCAGCGCGGCCGAGTTCCTGGCCCGGCTGGACCGGGACTGGCTGACGGCGGCCTACGCCGGCGACCCGGCCGGCGACGCCGCCAGGCTGCTGCGGCCGGCGGCAGCCCATGTCACCGACGTTGCGCTGCGGTACCGGACGCTGCTGCGCCGCCTCGGCGGCGGCCTCGACGGGCCGGGCGGGTTCGGGGATGCGGACGCCTGGTACTGCATCCTGGAGGGAACCGCCGAGCCGGCCGTGGCCGAGGCACAGGCCCGGGCGCTGGCGGACATGCTGGCCAGTTACGCCGTCGGGGGCGGCGGCCGGGACATCCTGCTGGCGGTGGACGAGTTCAGCGCCGTGTCACGGCGGCTGCCGATCTGGCAGCTCTACGAACGGGCCCGGTCGCTGGGCCTGGCCGTGCAGGTGTCGGCGCAGTCCTGGCAGGGCCTGGCGGCGACGGAGGACGAACGGTACCGGGTGGCGGCCGCGGCCGAGGGCGGCATCTGGCTGCTGCGGACCCCGTACCCGGAGCCGGTGACCGGGCTGGCCGGTTCCCGCCGCCGGGTGGACACCTCCCGGCGGGTGCTCGGCGTGCCGCGGTGGGCTCACCGGGGGTCGTCCCGGGTCAGGCCCGAGCCGGTGGCCGACCCCGACCGGATCCGGGTGCTTGGGACCGGCCAGGCCGGCTACCTCTACCGCGGCGGGATTACCTACGTCCAGGTCAAGCGGCTGGTGGCGGGCCCGGCCGCGATCCGGGCGGACCCCGTACCGGCCGCGGCCGGCGTCCCGGCTGCGGCGGCCGCCGGGGTTCCGGCGGGGGCCGCGGCGGGCGCAAGCCCGGCGGCGCCCGTCACCCCGGCCGGGGACCCGGCCGCCGCCGGGCGGGCACCGCCCGACGCCGGGCCGCTGCTGGACGAGGCGTTCGGGAGCGGCCCGCCCGGAGCCGGCCCGCCCGGAGCCGGGCCGGAGGCGACCGGCGGCGGCAGCGCCCGGACCGCACGGGAAACCGGGAGGCGGCGTGACTGACCCGTTCTCACTGCTGGGACTGGCGGCCCGGGCCGACCTGACCGATGACGAGGTACGGGCCGCCTGGCGGCGGGTCGCCACGGCTACCCACCCGGACCGGGCCGACGGCGGTGACCCGGCCAGGTTCGCCGAGGCGGCAGCCGCCTACACGCTGCTGCGCACCCGGTTCGGCCGCAGTGAGGCGCTCGCCGACCGGGCAGCGCCGCCCGACCGGCTCAGGCTGCCGGGACGGCTCAGGCTGCCGGGACGGCTGTGGCCGCGGCTGCGGCGGGGGCGCCCGGCGGTGCTGGCGCTGCGGGTCGCGGTCGCTGCCGCGGCCGGCACGGCGGAGGCGGTGATCGCGGGCGCCCGGCCGGCCACTCCTGCCCTCATCACCGGGCTGCTGACCTGGCTGCTGCTCACCGCCCGGCACGACCTGGCCCCGCCTCGGTGAAGCCGGAGCCCGGTGCAGGCAGTAGTCCGCGGGTCACCGGTGCTCTTATGTGATGGGCGGGCAGCGCCGGGCCTGGCGGCGCGGCCGGCTCAGCACAACTGACGGACAGGAGCCGGGGTGAACGACCGGGACCTCGAGCAGTTCCGCGAGTTCATGGTGAGCCGCTGGCCGGCGCTGGTGCGCCTGGCCTACGGCCTGACCGGGGACCGCTGGCTGGCCGAGGACCTGGCGCAGGCGGCGCTGGCCCGCACCTGCGTCGCCTGGCGGCAGGTGCGCCGGGCCGACGACCCGGACGCTTACGTCCGCCGGATCCTGATCAACGCCAGCAACCGCCGGTTCCGCAAGCGGCGGCCGGCCGAGGAGATCAGGGACGTGCCGGACGGCGCGGTCGCCGACCCGGCGGTGCTCGCGGACGAGCGCTCGGACCTGATGACGGCGCTGCGGGAGCTGCCGCCACGGCAGCGCGCTGTGATCGTGCTGCGCTACTGGGCGGACCTCAGCGACGCGCAGGTGGCGGAGCTGCTCGGGTGCTCGGAAGGGACCGTGCGCAGCCAGGCGTGGCGGGCGCTGGCCAAGCTGCGGGTGAGCGCGGCCCTGGTGGACGGGGATGCCCGGTGACCGTGGCGGGAGGTGCCCGGTGAAGCCCATCGATGACAGAGTCCTGCGGCGGCGGCTGCACGAGGAACTCGGTCTGGCGGAGGCCGGGCCGCCCCCGGTCGAAGCCGTGTTCCGCCGCGCCCGGCGGTCCCGGGGCCGGCGGCGGGCTGCGCTGGCGTCCGGTGCCGCCGTGCTCGCCGTGGCGGCCGGCCTGCTGGCGGTGCGCGCCTATCGGGCCGGCCCCCCGGGCAGCACCCAGGCGGCGCACCCGGCCGGCCCCGGCGGCGTCTTCGCCGCCGGCACCGCGGACGGCAAGCCATGGCAGCTTGCCGCGGTCAACCTGGCGGATCCCGGCTGGTGCCTGCCGGGGGTCGTGCTCAACGGGCAGCAGGGCGACCTGCTGCTGCCCGGCTTCGCGCGGCGGGTGACCATCGGCAATGCCGCGTTCCTGACGGCCGACCCCAGCCGGCCGGGGATCGGGTTCGGCTTCCTGACGCTGCGCCCCGGCGTGACCGGGGTGACCGCCAGGTTCGGCGACGGGACGGTACGCAACCTGCGGCTGGTGACCGTGTCCGTCTGCGGCCGGTGGTTCCGGCTCGCCGGGTTCGCGGCACCGCGGCAGGGAGTGCTCAGGTTCACGGCCCGCTCACCGCAGGGCCGCCCGATCGGGTTCACGCCCCCGGCCGGCTTCTTCAGCCCTGGCAGCCCTTACCAGGAGGGGTACTGGCTCAACGTGCAGGGCGCGACGGCCGCCGCGGCATCCGGCGAGATCGGCTCGGGCACCGTGCGCGGCCGCCCGTGGCGGGTGCGGGTGACGCTGGGCCCGGACGGCGAGTGCTTTGGCGCCTCCGTCCGTGCCGGGGGCCCGGGCGCCGCCACGGCGTCCGGCTGCGCACCGGTCACGCCGGCGGCGATAGCCGGGTTCACGATGCTGCGATGTGCTATCCCGGGCGGCACCGTGACCTGGTACGCGGCAGCGGTGGACGCGCGTACCGCGTACGTGCGGGCCCGGTTGTCCGATGGCCGGACGCTGCGGCTGCTCCCGGCGATCGTGGGCGGCCGGGCGTACGCGGTCGCCGGGGTGGCGGCCCCGGCCCGGCTGACCCGGCTGACCGAATACAACCGGCAGGGCCATGTGCTGGTGGAGTATCCGTCGATCTCGGGCGGCCGGTGACGCCGCCGGGCGGGCACCCTCGCATTAACCGGGCTACCCAGGCAGTGCCGGCGGCCAGGCCGGGCCTGGCAGGCGCCGCCCGCCGCAGCGGGAGCCGGACCCGGAACGTGGTACCACGGCCGGGCTCGCTTTCCGCGGCGAGCGTGCCGCCGTGCGCGTCCACGATCGCCTTGGAGATGGTCAGGCCGAGCCCCGAGCCCTGGATCGCCCGGCTGGTCACGCCCGCCGACCGGTAGAACCGCTCGAAGATGTGCGCCTGGTCGGCCTCGGGGATGCCGATCCCGGTGTCGGTCACCGTCACCACCGCGTAATCCCCGATGGCCTGCATGGTCACGGTCACCCGGCCGCCCGGCGGGGTGAACTTGATCGCGTTCGACACCAGGTTGCCGATCAGCTGGCCCAGCCGGTCCTCATCCCCCGGCACAGGGGGCACCGCGGCCGCCGAGACGCTCACGGCGATCTGCTTGTTGGCCGCGTCCGGCCGGGCCGCCTCGATGCTGCGCTGGATCAGGCCGGGCAGGTCGACCCGGTGGTCGCTGAGATCGAGCTGGCCGCTCTGGAGCCCGCCCAGGAAGAGCAGGTCGCCGACCAGGTTCAGCAGCCGCCGCGCGTTGCGGTGCATGACGGTGGTGAACGTCCGCTGCTGGCGGCTCAGCCGGTCGGCGTCCTCCTCGGTGAGCAGCTCGAGGTACCCGACGATCGAGGTCAGCGGCGTCCGCAGCTCATGCGAGACCAGGGCGACGAACTCGTCCTTCATGTGGTCGAGTTCCCGCAGCCGCTCGTTCTGGCGGGACAGCTGCTCCTGCTGTGCCCGGGACTCCGCGTACAGCTGGGCGTTCACCAGGGCGTGCCCGGCATTGGCGGCGAGCAGGCTGGCCAGCGTCTCATCCTCCTCGTCGAAGCCCCCGTCCTTGCCGGCCAGCGACAGCTCGGCCTGCTGGGAACCGTTGACCGGGACCGGCATCACCAGGCAGCCGTCCCGGTGCCGCCGCCCCGCCGGCCGCGGCGGGCCCGGCTCCGGGGCCGGCCCGCCGCTGCTGGCCAGCCGGGTGAACGACTGCCCGTCCGGGGCGACCAGCCCGAACGCCGCGTAGCTGGCCCCCGTCAGATCCCGGCCGGTGTCGCACACCGATTGCATCAGCTCGCCGGGTACCAGGCTCCTGATCCGGGCGGTGGCGCTGGCGAGCAGCCGCAGCCGGTGCGCGGTCTGCCTGGCCGTGGTCGCCGCGGCCGCCGCCCGGCCCTGCGAGCGGCCGAGGTCGGTGAGCAGCCGCAGGTCCTCGCGCCGCATCAGGGCCACCCGGACGATCAGGGCCAAAGCCGAAGCCAGCAGGAAGCTCAGCAGCAGCAGCTCATCGGCGGGCCGGACCACCGCCAGCATGACGATCAGCCCGAGGATGGCCGCGGCCGCCGGGATCGCCTGCGGGCCGACCTCATTCGCCCGCACCGGCAGCGCGACGGACCCGGCCGGCCGGCGCGCCCGCAGCAGCCCGCCGGCGCCGATGGCCAGCAGGCCCAGCGTCCAGAGCGGGTCGGTCAGGTGGCCCTGCGCGCCGTTGCTGGCGGCGGCCTGCGGTGCCCAGCTCAGCGCGGCCACCGCCAGCAGGCAGAAGCCCAGCGTGAACAGCCGGGGCGGCGCCGGGATCCGGCGCAGCTCCCGGTGGAACCCGGTCATCTCCAGCGAGTTCGCGGCCAGCAGCAGGTACAGGGCCGGATAGAGGACGCCCAGCAGCAGCTGGCCGGCATTACCGCCGGCGGCCGGTGCCGCCACGGTCCGCGCGATGGCCACGGCCAGCAGCACCACCGGGATCGCGTCCAGCAGGAAGACCCCGAACATGGACAGCCGGGGCAGCCGCCGGGCGAACGAGACGATGCAGGGGATGGTGAAGACCAGCCAGCAGATGGCCGCCGCCCAGCTGAGCGTGCCGGGCGGCGCGGCGAGCCGGACGGCGGCGCCGGCCACCCACACCGCCGCGCCGGCGGCGTACAGGGCATACGCCCCCCGCACATCGCTGCCCGGCGCCAGCCGCAGCGCGGCCGCCAGCGAGCCGGTCAGCATGGCCAGCCCGCCCAGCACCCAGCCAGCGCTGACGGCCCACAGCGCGGCAGCCCCCGGCGCCGCCAGCCCGGTGGCCACCGCCCCGGCCGCCAGCACTCCGATGATCACCGTGCTGGCAGCCAGTACCCCTGCCAGCCGCGGCGGCCCGCCCTTGCCGGCCAGGCCCGCGTCTGCCCGCAGGTCCCGGCGGGTGGTCACAATGGCCGCTGACTGTCTCATAACAGACGTACTGTACCAGCACGAAGGGTAATCAAACTGTCTCGTTAAGTCACTTCAAGCTGGCCGGAGCCGTGCACGATGATCACAGCGCGTCAGGGGCGCCGGGGGCGGCGTCAGGAGGGCGGCAGGCCAGCGAAGACCCGGATCCCGGGATGGGCGAGGCCCATGGCGGCGCCGAGGCTCGCCCAGAACGCGGGGAGCGCCTGGCGGGCGCCGTCCAGCCCGGCCAGCTTGTGGCAGCCGCCGGGGGCCGCGGTGACCGGCTGGTAGCTACGGCCGTCGGCGGCGAACCTGAGCCGGTAGGTGACGCCGAAATCGGCCGGGCAGTTGACCATCACCCGGGGCAGGCCCGGCAGCGAGCACAGCCTGGCCGCCACCGTCCGCGCCTTGGCCGGGTTATCGAGCCTGGTCACGGCCGGGAACCCGAAGTGCAGGTGGTTGCCGGGCAGGCTGCTGACCCGGCGGATCGTCAGGGCGGTGATGCGGGAGGTGTCCGCGCAGACCGGCGCGGCGGCGACGGCCGGGACCGCGCCGGCGCCGGGCCCCTTCGGGGAACCGGCCGGGGCGGCGGCCCGGGCGGAAGGCGTAACGCTGCCGCACGCCGCCAGCCCGAACCCGGCGGCGGCCGCGACCGTCCCGAGCAGCGCCCGGCCGAGCACGGGCGAGACGATCATCGGTGACTCCGTTTCCACTCGGTCTGGTCGGCCCGGGCCGGAGGTTGGACGGCCCGGACCGCACCAGCTTGGACGGCGGCGGGACCCGGTCGGTTCCGCCGGGTCCGCCGGGCCTGGTGTCAGCCGGGCTCACTGCCGGTGGCCACCCGCCGGCCCGGGCCGGTCCCGGCCACCCACTCCGACCAGGACCCGGCATACAAGGCGGCCGGGATGCCGGCGATCTCCAGCGCGAGCACCTGCTGCGCAGCGGTGACTCCGGAGCCGCAATAGCACCCCACCGGCCCTGCCTCGCGGCCAGCTCCGATGGCGGCGAACCGCTCCCGCAGCGCGGCGGCGGAGCGGAACCGGCCGTCCGCCGTCAGGTTCCCGGCCGCGGGCGCGCTCATCGCGCCCGGTATGTGCCCGGCGACCGGATCCAGCGGCTCGGCCTCCCCCCGGTAC
>JAIRTY010000245.1 GCA_031254715.1 Nocardiopsaceae bacterium
CCCGGACGCTGGTAACGGTGAGGCTCGCGGCGTTGCAGCCGTCCGCCGGAGGACGGTCGTGGCGCCGGCCGCCGAGCTGGAGCCGCCCGCCGCGCTGTCTCTCCCGGCACAGCAGCCGCCAGCCGGCCAGGCGCCGGCGTGGGCGCAGACCCCCTGGGATGTCGTCGTGATCGGCGGCGGGAACGCAGGCCTGGTCGCCGCGCTGACCGCGAACGACAGCGGCGCGAGGGTGCTGATGCTGGAGCGCTCCCCCCGCCAGCTGCGAGGCGGGAATACCCGGCACACCAGGGATATTCGCTGTGTGCGCAGCGACGGGGCCGCCGCCAGCGGCTATCCCCTGGACGAGGCCTGGAGCGACCTGTGCCGGGTGGGGGACGGGCCGAGTAACGAGCAACTGGCGAGGTTCACGGTCTGCGAGTCCGAGTCCATCCCGGCCTGGATGGCGGAGCACGGCGTCAGGTGGCAGCCGGCGCTGGCCGGCACGCTCCACCTGAGCCGGACCAACCTCTTCTTCCTCGGCGGCGGCAAGGCGCTGGTCAACACCTATTACCGGGAGGTGGACCGGCGGCCGGGCATCACGGTCGCCTACGACGCCAAAGCCGAGGACTTCGAGTTCGACGGCATGACCTGCCGGGCGGTCAACGTCGGCTACGGCGGCGGGCGGCACCGGGTGGCCGCCTCGGCCATCATCTGCGCCAGCGGCGGCTTCGAGGCCAATATCGGCTGGCTGCGCAAGTACTGGGGAGACGCCGCCGACAACTATCTGGTCCGCGGCACGCCCTATAACGACGGACATGTGCTGGCGCGTCTCTACCAAGCCGGGGCTGCCTCGGCCGGCCAGGAGCGAGGCTTCCATGCGATCGCGATCGACGCCAGGGCACCGCGTTTTGACGGCGGGATCGCAACCCGCCTTGACGTCATCCCGTTCGGGATCACCGTTAACAAGCTCGGGCAGCGCTTTTATGACGAGGGCGAGGATTTCTGGCCGAAGCGTTACGCCATGTGGGGCGGCCAGATCGCCCGGCAGCCGGATCAGGTCGCCTTCGCGTTCTGGGACTCGAAGGTCAGCGCCCTGTTCATCCCGCCGATGTACGGCGCCTCCTCGGCGGGCAGCATCAGCGAGCTCGCCGCCGGATTCGAGCTCGATGCCGCCGCCATCAACCGCACCGTGGCCGGATTCAACGATGCCGTAATCCCGGGCAAGTTCGATCCCGGCAGCCTGGACGACTGCCGCACCGGCGGGCTCGTGCCGCCGAAGACGCACTGGGCGCTGCGGCTCGACACCCCGCCCTATCACGCGATCGCGATGCGGCCGGGAATCACCTTCACCTACATGGGGGTCGCCGTGGACGCTGGCGCCAGGGTCGTCTGCGACGACGGATCGAGATTCGAGAACGTCTTCGCCGCCGGCGAGATCATGTCGGGCAATATCCTCAGCACCGGGTACCTGGCCGGGTTCGGGCTCACGATCGGGACAGTCTGGGGCCGCCAGGCCGGGACGAACGCCGCGCGCCATGCCCGGTGACAAGGCCGCCGGGCCGGCAGCCACCTCGCTCGAATCGCTGGTCAGGGAAGCTGACCGGCAGCTCAGCATCTGCAACGCGTGCCGGTACTGCGAGGGCTACTGCGCGGTCTTCCCGGCGCTGGAACGGCGTTCGTTCCTGTCGGCAGCCGATGTCAGCCAGCTCGCCAACCTCTGCCATGACTGCCGGGCCTGCTTCGACGCGTGCATGTACACGCCTCCGCACGAGTTCGGGCTCAACGTGCCCAGAATCCTGGCAGAGGTCCGGGTGGAGAACTACGACCGCTACCTATGGCCGCACTGGGCAGGGCGCCTGCTGCGCGGCTGGCGCGGAGTTGCGCTCGGGGTTCCCCTGATCACCGTCGTCCTCGCGCTGATCGCGATGGCGAACGCCGGGCCCGCCGGCCTGATCGCCGGCCCGCACGGCCCGGCCTCTCCCTACGCGATCCTGCCCTATCCGGTGCTGCTTGCCGTGGTAGCGGTCCCGTTCATCTTCGCCTGCACCGTGATGACCGTGGGCGCGCTCCGGTACTGGGCCGATGCCGGCGGCGCGCCGTCGGGGCTATGGCCGGGCGCTGTCGCGCGGGCACTCGCTTACTCGGCGACGCTGCGCTATCTGAGCGGCGGTCGCGGCGGCTGCTTCTACCCGCGGGACGACCAGCCCTCGGGGACGCGCCGGTATCTGCATGCCCTGGTGGCCTACGGCTTCGGCCTGTGCGTGGCGTCGACGGTTTCGGCGGCCGCGGCGCAGGATCTGCTCGGCTCGCCGCCGCCCTACCCGTTGCTCTCGGTGCCGGTCATGACCGGCACGGTGGGCGGCGCTGCCATGGTGACCGGCTGCAGCGCGCTGCTCTGGATGAAGGCCGGCTCATCCCGCGTGACCAGCACCGAGACGATGATCGCCAAGGACTATGCGCTGCTGGTGTCCCTGGACCTGCTCGCGCTGAGCGGGCTCGGGGTGCTGCTGGCCCGCACCACCCCGGCCTTCGGCCTGCTGCTGCTGCTTCACCTGGTCTCGATCGCGGCGGCGTTCATCTCAGCGCCTTACAGCAAGTTCGTCCATGTCAGCTACCGGTTCCTGGCGCTGGTCCGCGACAACCTGGAAGCGGGCATGCGCGTACGCCGCGGTGACCGGGCGGCACGGTCCTGACAGCCCGAACGGACCTTGACAGTCCAACCAGCATCTGTATTCTACTGTACACCATGACATACCGATCATTTCCCTAGCGGCTTCGGTGCCTCAGTCATGAGGAACTCGAAGGCGCCGTTCCGCCGGCGGCTCTGTACTGGAGGAGGCCCACCTTGAGAAGCACGGCCGGCCGCTCGGGCGTGGCGGAGGAGGCGGGACCGCCGATAGCGGCGGACAGTGAGGTGGTCGCTCTCGACGGGGTATCCATCTCGTACGCGCACCGGGGCAAGCCGGACGTCGAGGCCGTGCGCGACTTCAGCCTCCGGGTCAACCGCGGCGAAGTCATGTCGCTCGTCGGGCCGTCCGGCTGCGGCAAGACGAGCCTGCTGCGGGCCATCGCGGGGCTCCGTACGCTGACCAGCGGCAGGATCGAGATCCGCACGGCGGCGGGACAGGCGCCGTTCGCTGTGGTGTTCCAGCAGCCGTCCCTGCTCCCGTGGCGGACGGCCATCCAGAACGCGGCCTACGGCATCGAGTGCATGACGAAGGACCGGAAGCTGACGCGCAGCCGGGCCGCCGGGGCGCTGGCCATGGTGGGGCTCGCTGGATATGAGAACTACTACCCCAACCAGCTGTCGGGCGGCATGCAGCAGCGGGTCAACCTGGCGCGGGCGCTGGCCGTCCAGCCGGCGGTGCTGCTGCTGGATGAACCGTTCTCAAGCCTCGACGCACAGCTCAGGGAGCGGATGCAAACCGAGTTCCTGGGCGTGATCGAAGAGACGAACGCGACGGCGTTGTTCGTCACCCATCAGGTCGACGAGGCGGTCTACCTGTCCGACCGGGTCGCGGTGATGAGCTCGGAGCCGGGGATGCTCCGGTCCGTCCTGACGGTCGACCTGCCGAAGCGGCGGGACGCGAGGGACCGGCGCGGGGGCGACTTCATGGAACTCTGCGACGCGGTGGCGGCCACGCTCGCCCGTCCCGCAGGATCTGAGGATCTCGCATGAAACGAATGTTCAGCGCTCCGGCGTTCGCAAGCACGGAGGCTGCGGAGGCCGGCTCCGCGGCGGCGCCGGCCCTCAGCCCGCACGTGGCACTCACCCGCGAGCCACCGAGGCCACGCCGCCGGTGGGTGCAATGGCTCTCGGCTAACCCGCAGGAGCGCGTCCTGCTGTGGTGCGCGGCCATCGTGTTCATCGGCGTGGTCTGGCAGGTCGTGGCCGTGGCCTTCGTCAGGAGCCCGCTGTTCTTCCCGTCCTTCACCGACACCGTGGCGCACGCCTGGCAGTTGTACGTCAGTGGCCACAGCATCTACGGCGACTTCGCCCAGTCAATGTACGAAGCGGGCGTGGGCTTCGGGCTGTCGCTGACCGGCATACCGCTGGGGCTGCTGATCGGCCTCAGCCGTCGTCTCATGATCGCCATCGAACCTGTCAACAGCGCGATGTACGCCCTGCCGCACATCGCGCTCGTGCCGCTGGCCATCATCTGGTTCGGCCTCGGTGTTACCAGCAAGGCGTTCATCGTCTTCATCAGTGCCTTCTTCCTCATCCTGATCAACGTGTCGGCGGCGGTGGCCACGATCGGACGGGAACTGCAGGACGTAGCGGCTACCTACTCGGCGTCCCGCTGGCGGACGTTCATCACGATCATCCTGCCCGGCTCGGTGCCGTTCATCTTCGTCGCCCTGCAGCTGGCGATCGGGCGGGCGCTGGTCGGTGTGGTCGCCGCCGAGCTGTTCGCGTCCAACAAGGGCCTTGGCTACCTGCTCGGCGTGTTCGGCAACAACTTCGAGACGGCAGACCTGTTCGTCGCCATCGCGACGTTCGCGGCGGTCGGCGCCATCTTGAGCGTGCTGTTCGGGCTCATCGGGCGGCGCTTCGAGAAATGGCGCATCGCGGCCTGACCTCGCCGGTTAACCCCGGTCACCCAGCCTGACCGCGGCCCGGCGGCGACCGCGGCCTGGCCGTCGCCGGCGTCAGGGCATCGTCGCCTGCCCGCCGCGCCCGACCGCAAAAGTTACATGGCGGCATCCATTTCGCTGCGAGGGTTGACACCGTAAATGCTGGTCGTATCCTGCCGTATACGAATTAGCGCTTCGGTGTACAGCCGTACAATCGGCCAGGCCGGCCCGCTCAGCACCGCACCGGTGTGCGGTACTCGGCGGGCGTAGCAGAGAAGCACACGCAAGGAGCGATCATGACAGGCAAGCCGCTTCGCTATCGTCTTACTGGTGCCGGGGTCGTTCTGCTGCTGATGGGGGGGTTAGCTGCGTGCGGCGGCTCGGGCAGCGCCGGCCAGTCGGGCTCCGGCGGCCTGCTGAAGGTCAAGGAAGGGTCCATCGGCGGCGACATCTCGTTCGAGATGCAGGCGGTCGCTGACACCCAGCGGATTTTCGAGAAGCAGGGCCTCGACGTGCAGGACATCACCACCTCCAGTGGCGTGACCGCGACGCAGGCGCTGATCGCCGGGCAGCTTGACGTCGTTAACGCCGGCGGTGGCGAGGTGCTGGCGGCCCTGGCCAAGGGGGCAGACATCAAGATCGTGGCGCCGCTCCTGAACGCGTTCCCCTACTACCTCATCGGCGGCAAGGGCATCAAGTCGGTGAGCGACATCAAGGGCAAGTCGGTTGCTATCAGCACGACCGGATCGTCGTCCTACTACGGGGCGACGACGGCGCTGACCGCCCTCGGCCTGCACCGGGGGGACTACAAGATCCAGCAGGTGGGCGGCGAGAGCGATCGGCTGGCGGCGGTCGCTTCCGGCTCCGTGGCCGCGACCGTGGTGGGCGCCCAGCTGATCGGCAAGATCAAGCAGCTCGGGCTCTCTGTCCTGTCCAACCTCGCGAACGCGAAGATCCTCTTCGCGCAGGACTACATGGTCGCCAGCGGCGCCTTCATCAAGGCGCACCCCGGTTTCGTCGCCAAGTACCGTAAGGGGCTCGAGCAGGCACGGGCCTTCATGGAGGACCCGGCGAACAAGTCCGAGACCCTGGCGGCTTTCGGCAAGGACTTCGAGGTGCCTGCCAGTTCCGGCGTGGCGCAGGCAGCGTACGACTACACCCAGCAGGAGAAGGGCTCGCCGCTGTTCTTCCCGCCCGGGCTCCCGCTGTCCAAGCAGGTGTTCCAGCACACCATGTCCGTCGCGGGTCTCTCGAACTCGAACCTGACGCTCGCCAACGTCGCGGCCGAGGGGGTCCCGGTCGCCAGCTGACGGGCCGCTCTGGTGCTCTGGCCGCGCCACGGCGCGCCAGGGCGCCAGGGCACCGGGGAAG
>JAIRTY010000598.1 GCA_031254715.1 Nocardiopsaceae bacterium
GGAACAATGTGGCTTGTATCCACACAAGAGAGGTGAGTGTCGCTAGCTGTTACAGGAAACAGAGTAGAGTTTAATCATAAACACAGACACACAGGGCTTGAACACTGAAGTGGAAATACAGAATGGCACTAGAAAAACATTAAATTTTTCAGGATTGGAGGTGTTATGGAGGTGAATTCATAATATGGTCTTCTAGGTTACAAAACCTGAAGACGGAGCCAGTACTGTCCTCCGAAACATTGTAGCCACCCTCCAGATTACACGATATTTCCCAATTCGAATGTTTAATGAGTGTGATATTAAAATCCCCTCTCTATAACATGCACATTACGTAGCAATTAACTCCATGGATCTGAGCCTTTCTTGAGAAGCTAATAGTTCCTCAGCTAGTCAAGAAATTCTCCGAATTTTATGGAACCCGAAGGTTCATTACCCATTCACAGCAGCCCGCCACTTGCATACGCCCCTTAGCCAGATGAATCCAGGCCACGCCCTCCAGGTCGCGGCAGCGGCGGTCAGCCGAGACCCGCTGCAGGTCGGCCTCGGTCTCGGCGACCACCGCCGGGTCGAGCAGTTCCCGCAGGTCGGCGTGGCCGAGCAGCTCGGCGAGCAGCGAGGAGTCAAGCGCGAGCGCCTGGGCGCGGCGCTCGGCCAGCGGCGAGTCGCCCTCGTACATGAACGCGCCCACGTACCGGAACAGCAGCGACCGGCTGAACGGAGACGGCGCCTGGGTCTCCACCTCGACCAGCCGCACCTTGCGGGCGGCCAGGTCGCGCATGAGCCCGGTCAGGGCAGGCACGTCGAAGGTGTCCTGCAGGCACTCCCGGACGGTTTCCAGCACCACCGGGAAGGACCCGTATTTGCTCGCCACTGAGAGCAGCTGGGCGGACCGCTGCCGCTGCTGCCATAGCGGGGAACGACGGCCAGGACGCCGGCGCGGCAGCAGCAGCGACCGGGCCGCGCACTCCCGGAACCTGGACGCGAACAGTGCCGAGCCGCCCACCTCGGCGGTGACCAGCGACTCGACCTCTTCCGGAGCCAGCTCGGCGATGCCGGCCGGGGGCGGCTCGTCGGTGTCGGGCACCCGCAGCACGATGCCGTCGTCGGTATGCAGCGCCTGCACGTCGATGCTCTGGTAGCGCTCCCGCAGCCGGGCGGCGATCGCCAGCGCCCACGGCGCGTGCACCCGCGCGCCGTACGGGCTGTGCAGCACCAGCCGCCAGTCACCGAGCTCATCCCGGAACCGCTCCATCACCAGGGTCCGGTCATCCGGCAGGTAGCCGGTCGCCTCCCGCTGCCCGTACAGGTAGCGCACCAGGTTGGCGGCGGCCAGTTCGTCCAGGCCCGCCTCCCGCAGCCGCGCCGTCGCCTGCTGCTCGCCCTTCCCGGCGAGTTCCCGGCAGAACGCGCCCACCGCCCGGCCCAGCTCGGCAGGCCGCCCGGCCGCGTCGCCGTGCCAGAACGGGAGCCTGCCTGGCTGTCCCGGCGCGGGCGAGACGAGCACCTGGTCGGCGGTGATGTCCTCGATCCGCCACGAGGTCGCGCCGAGCACGAACACGTCCCCGACCCGGGACTCGTAGACCATCTCCTCGTCCAGCTCGCCCACCCGGTGGGACTGCCGGCCGCGCCGCTCCGCCCCGGCCAGGAACACGCCGAACATCCCGCGGTCGGGGATGGTGCCGCCGCTGGTGACCGCCAGCCGCTGGGCGCCGGGCCGGCCGCGCAGGGTGCCCGCGGTGCGGTCCCACACCAGCCGCGGCCGCAGTTCAGCGAACTCCTCGCTCGGGTACCGGCCGGCCAGCATGTCCAGCACCGTTTCCAGCACGCCGTGGGTGAGCCCGCTGAACGGAGCCGCCCGCCGGACGACCCGTTCCAGGTCATCGACCTCCCAGTCGTCGACGGCGACCATCGCCACGATCTGCTGCGCGAGCACGTCCAGCGGATTGCGCGGGATCCGCAGCTCCTCGATCTTGCCTTCCCGCATCCGGCCGGCCACCACCGTGGCCTGCACCAGGTCGCCCTGGTACTTGGGGAAGATCACGCCCCGCGAGATGTCGCCCACGTGGTGGCCGGACCGGCCGGTGCGCTGCAGCCCGCTGGCCACCGACGGCGGCGACTCGATCTGGATGACCAGGTCAAGGGCGCCCATGTCGATGCCGAGCTCCAGGCTGGAGGTGGCGACCACGGCGGGCAGCCGGCCTGCTTTGAGCGCTTCCTCGATCTGGACCCGTTCCTGGCGGGAAACAGAGCCGTGGTGAGCCCGGGCCACCTCGGCAGGCGCGCCGGAACCCGCGCCCGCCTGCGCCATGACCTCGGCCGGGGAACCGAGCCGCGCCGGGGCGGCGCTGCCGGGCTGCGGCTCGCCCGGCTGGTACGTCTCGCCCGACTGGTACGTCTCGTCCGGCTCGTCCGGCTCGTCCGGCGGCTGGGCGCGCTCGGCGGCGCGGTCAGCCGCGAGCTCGTTCAGCCGGGCGCAGAGCCGCTCGGCGAGCCGGCGGGAGTTGGCGAACACGATCGTGGACCGGTGCTGCTCGATGAGGTCGAGCACCCGTTCTTCCACGTGCGGCCAGATCGAGCGCTGCTGCCGGGCACCGGGCTGGCCGGGGCCGTCGGGGCCGCCATCCGGCCCGCCCCCCGGATCAGGCCCGTTCCACGCTGCCGCGGTCCCGCTGGCTGCCGCGGATCCGCCAGCGCCCGCGGTCCCGCCAGCCGCCGCCCAATCCGGAACGGGTGCCGCGCCTCCGCCC
>JAIRTY010000621.1 GCA_031254715.1 Nocardiopsaceae bacterium
CTTACCGTGTCCCCTGCGCTCCCCTCCGGAGCCCCCCGCAGCAGGGACGCTGAATTCACCGGCTGGCCCCCGCGGCGACGAGCGCCCGGCCGGCGGTGGCGGCGAGGCTCGGCGCGACCGCGCGAGCCGCATGGTCGGCGCCGAACACGAACCGCATGACCGGCCCGAACGTGGGCGCCACGCCGGGGCCGACGAAGTACAGGCCGCGGATGGACGACTGGTAGTCGCCGCCGACGGACGGGGTCCCGGCCACCGTCCGCAGCCGGGCCCTGACGTCGTCACCGAGGAACCCGAGCCGGCTCAGGTCCACCCGGTAGCCGGTGGCCGCGACGACGTGGCCGGCGGCAAGCTCGCGGCGGCCGTCGCCGGGGCTGTCAAGGCCGAGCCGGACGCCATCGGCGGCGGCCTCGGCGCTGCGCAGGGCGTGGCCGGTCAGGATGGGGATCTCGCCCTCCACCCGGGGGCGCAGCCAGGCTGCCCCGGCCGGGCCGAGCCTGGTCCTGGCCCGGTACACCCGGGTGCGCTCGGGGAGGTGCCGGTACACGCCCGGGTGGTTGGAGTAGAACCAGGTGCCGAGCCCGGAGCCGAGCCCGGCCTCAGGCTCGCGGATCCGCTGCCACAGCGGCCGGTCCGACGACAGCGGCGGGCCGTTCCAGGCCACCTCCGGCTTGCGCATGACGACCTGGACCGAGGCCCCGTTCTCGTGCAGCAGGGCCGCGGTCTCAAGCGCCGACTGGCCGCCGCCGACCACGATCACGTCCCGGCCGCCGAACGCGGCCGGCTCGGTGACCTCGCAGCTGTGCGAGCGGACCGCGGCCGGGAGCGACGCCAGCGGCTCCGGGACGTGGGCGAAGTGCTCGATCCCGGCCGCGACCACCACCTGGCGCGCTGCCAGGGTCTCCCCGGTGGCCAGCGAGACCTCGAACCGGTCACCGGCCGGGACGACCGCCGTGACCAGCGTCTCCTCCAGTTCCGGGACCAGTTCGTCGGCGAACCACTGGCCGTAGGCGATGAAGGTGTCCAGCGGGACCGGCAGGCCGTAGCTGGCGTAGGGGCGATCCGTCTTGGCGCAGAACGCCGTCAGCGTGTGCGTGCCCTGGGGGTCGGACAGGTTGGAGGCGAACCCCTGCGACTTCAGGAACATCCCCTTCGGCATCGCGGTCCGCCACGGGTGCATGGGCGGCCCGAACTGGCGGAACCGCGCCCCGGCGGGCCGCAGGTGAGCAGCGAGCGAGAGGCCGTACGGGCCCGCTCCCACGATGGCCACGTCGACGGTGTCGGTCATGAGTGATCCCCCTCTTGTTGTGGTCCCGGCGCCCCTCGCCGGATCCCGGTGATGGCGTTCGCAAGCGGCAGCAGGCCGCGGCCCCTGGCGAACGGCCTGGTGACCGCCCGCGCCCCCATCTGCAGGCACATCAGCCCGAACGGGCGCAGGTCATCGCGCGCGAACCAGGCGGTCTCGTCGACCCGGCGCAGCGATGCGAGCCAGCCCGCCGGCGTGAGCTCGCCGCTGCGCCAGTAACCGAGCGCGCCGAGCGGGTCGTAGTTCTCCACCACGAACCCGCGGCCGCTGCACTGCGTGCCCGCCGGCACCGGCTGGCCGGTCAGGTCCAGGTACGCGGCCTGCACCACGTCCAGCCCGGCCGAGTCCCTGAACAGCCGGAACTGGGCGCCGAGCCGCGGGTTGAAGTCGAGCAGCTTGTACTCGCCGTCCCGCCGGTCCCGGCGCAGGTCAAGGTCCGCGATACCGCGGTAGGACAGCCGGGCCAGCAGCCCGGTCACGCCGTCCGCCAGCCGGTCGTTGGCGACCGCCCGGCCGTAGCTGGTCAGGCCCGCGTGCGCCGGATAGGAACGGACCTTCACCCCGGTGAACGCCGGCCGGCACGTCCCGTCCGCGCCGCGGTAACCGTGAAAGAACCAGTCGCCGCCGGGAGCGGCCGGGATGTGCTCCTGCAGCATCAGCCCGGCGCCCGCCCGCTCGCACGCCTGCCACAGCGCGGCGAGTTCCGCCCGGTCAGCGACCACCGAGGTGCTGCGGAGCCCGGCACTCGACGACCGCCACGGCGTGGCGAGCTTGGCGATGAGCGGGTAGCCGGCGCCGGCCGCGAACTCGGCCGCCTCCGGCAGCGACCGCGGCAGTTCCGTCCGCGGGCTCGGCACCCCGTACCGGCGGCACAGCTCGTGCAGCGAGAACTTGCCGGCCAGCTGGCGCGGCAGGCCGGGTGGCGGCGCCGGGAACCGGAACGCCTCCCGCAGCGGGGCGCCGTGCTCGGCGAGGAAGATCGACCCGGCGTCGTCGGTCGGGATCAGCACCGCGGGGCGGCCGATCCGCCCGGCCAGCGACAGCAGCCCGGCAGTGGTCCGTTCGATATCGTCGGCCCGCGGCTGCCAGAAGCATCGGCCCCGCAGGTAAACCGAGGCGGCGGCGGGCGCGAGCGGGCTTTCGTGCACGCCGTAGACGGGCACGCCGAGCCGGCCGAGGCTGCGGATGGCGCCCAGCCCGCCGTGGTGCATGACGTTCTG
>JAIRTY010000645.1 GCA_031254715.1 Nocardiopsaceae bacterium
CATCCTGGCCGGCATCATCGAGGTCGAAGCCGCGATTGCCACCTCCGGGCCATACGAACGCGGTGTCCACTTCGTCGAGCCGGCCACCGGCCGCCAGATGTGCCGGGCGGCCTCCGCCACCGTCACCGGGCCGAACCTGGCCATGGCCGACGCCCTGGCCACCGCGCTGGCGGTGGGGGGAGACGAGGCTCTGGCCATCGTCGGGGCGACGGACGGATATGCCGCCTACCTCATCCGCCCCGACGGCAGCGAGGCGAGCACGGCCGGGATCACCCTCGTGAGCTGAGCATGCTCCGCACCTCGTCCACTGTCCGCACACGGCACACGCGCGGAAACACGGAGTTCAGAAAGTATTCACGCTGATCGCTATTTCCTGTGCATGCGTCTCGCACAACTATCATCTGATAGTCAAGGTCACGGCCGGCATAGACGGTACTGGCGATCCCGACGTGCGTCGAGCCACCTATGACGAGCACGCTCTCAATGTTCTGCGCGCGCAAGATGGTGTCCAGGACCGTGCCGTGAAATGCGCTCCACCGATGCTTAGGAACGTCGAAGTCCGAGGGCCGGGGCCCGAGTTCCGCCAGCACCTGATAAGCGAGCCCGCCAAGCTCCTGATCCGGGCGCACGGGCTGCGGCCTCGCTCGCGTCCAGGGCCGGAAGTTGCGGTCGGCATCGGTGACGACGCGGGTGTAGTCGGCCCCGTCGGGCCGGTGGTCGGCCCGGGCGAAGCAGACGATGACACCTGCCTCCCGGCAGCTCTGAAGCAGCCGCACCGCTGCCGGTATCACCCCGGAACGCTCGATCCCCGGGCGGTACATCTCGAGCATGTCGAACACCACGAGCGCGGTGCGACCGGCGGCAAGACTGTCTGGATCAGGCCTTTCCCACATGCAGCTCCTACCTCCAAGACATGCCGACGATAAAGAACGTGAGTGCGGATCGCCGGTGTGACCCTCAACACCCTGGCCGGGTTCCCGGCCAGGAAGAACCACTCCGCCAGGTAATCTTCGGCTGCCGGCAAACTACCGGTCCGGATCGGAGGGGGTAAGGCAACGGTGGCCGCCGCTGCTGAGGTAACGCAGGTCCCGGCCCCGCATCGCGTCGCGATCTTCTCGGTCGTTGCGATTGCCCTGTTCATGAGCGCCCTGGACGGGACCATCGTGGCCACCGCGCTGCACGCCATCCAGCACGGTTTGCACACGTCCATCAACTGGGCCAGCTGGGTCATCACGGCGTACGCGATCGGCCTGGTCCTCGGCCTCTCGCTGGCCGGGCACTTCAACGACCGGTTCGGCCGCAGGCGGTTCTTCATCGCCTCAGTCGCGGTGTTCGCTTTCGCCTCGCTGTGCTGCGGGTTCGCGAACAACATCTACCTCCTGATCGGGCTCCGGGTGGTCCAGGCTGCCGGCGGCGCTGGCTTCACGCCGTCGGCAACGGCAATCGTCACGGAGCACTTCGGGGAGGCACGCGACAAGGCGGTCGGGCTCTTCGGGAGCATCTTCCCGATCGGCTCGATGACCGGCCCGATCTTCGGCGGCTTGTTCGTCTCGTACTGGACCTGGCGCGGGATCTTCTTCGTCAATGTGCCGATCGGGATCCTCCTGATCATTTTCTGCCTGCGCTACGTGCCCAGCGACCGCGACCGGGAAGGCCGCGCCGGCCCGGTGGACCTGACCGGCATGGCGCTGCTCGGCGCCGGAGCCCTGGCACTGATGCTGGGCGTCAGTTACCTGGGCGAAGCCGGCGCGAGCGCCTCCTCAGCATTGTTCATTGCTCCCGTTATCGCCGGGCTTGTCGGCCTGGCCTGGTTCGGCATGCATATCCGCCGTGTCCCGGACCCCTTCATCGCGCCGCGCCTCATCGCGGGGCGGGGATTCGGGGCCGTTAACGTGATCAACATCGTGTACGGCGGCGCGGTGGCCGGGTTGCTCGCGCTGGTCCCGTTCTACGCGGTCGACCGCTACCACATCAGCGTTCTCGGCTCGGGAACCTTGCTCACCGCGGAAGGCATCGCCGTCATCACGCTGTCGGGCCTGGCCACGCTGGTGCTGCGGCGCACCGGCTATCGCTGGCCGCTGTACATCGGCTCGGCGTGCACCGCAATCGGCATCGCCGGCCTCGCCATCCGCCCCGCCGGATTCTCGCCCTATACCTGGCTCGCGATGACCGCGTGCGTGATCGGCATCGGCAGCGGCATCGCCGCGCCGGCCGGCCGCAACGCTGGCCTGCAACTCGCGCCCGACCAGTCCGCGGGCCTGGCGGCGCTGCGCTCCTCGGGCCGGCAGGTCGGGCAGATCGCCGCGGTCTCGATCACTGCCGCGATCATCGCCCGGTCCGCCTCACCCGGCCAGCTCCAGGCCAAGGTCTTCGTCGCCTTCGCTGTCCTGCTCCTCGCCTGCCTGCCGGTCATCGCCCGCGTCCCCGAACACCGCGGATCCTGGTAAAACACCTCCCGGCACCCCGGCTATTGTGGTGGATCACAAAGTCCTGCCCGGAAAATTGGGCTATGACCCTGTATCATGCGAGAGGTGGCCGAGAGGCGCTGCAACGGGCGACCGGCCCGCCACGCTCGGCCCCGCGCGCGGCAGCCCGCGCGCGAATCGGCATAGACCAAGGGTGCCTCCCCGCGAGCGGGAGGTGGCACTGTGCGCGACCTTGCAGAACTCCTCGACCAGCGGATCGCGGTCTTGGATGGCGCCTGGGGCACGATGATCCAGTCGAAGCAGCTGTCTGCGGCCGCGTACAGTCTCGACGGCCACGACCGGGACACCGCGGGTGATCCGGACCTGCTGAACCTCACCCGCCCGGATATCGTGCTCGATGTCCACCGGGAGTACCTGGCGGCGGGCGCCGACATCACCACGACCAACACCTTCACCGCCACGAGTTTCGGCCAGTCCGACTACGGCCTCGAAAGCCGCGTCTATGAGATGAACGTCCGCGGCGCCCAACTCGCCCGCCAGGCAGCTGACGAAGCCGACGGGCCGAGGTACGTCGCTGGCACCGTGGGCCCGCTCAACGTCACTCTCTCCATTTCGCCGGACGTCGAAGATCCCGCTCACCGGGCAGTCACCTTCGACCAGGTGAAGGCGGGCTACGCCGAGCAGATCGCCGCGCTGCGCGAAGGCGGCGTGGACGTGCTGATGATCGAGACCATCTTCGACACGCTCAACGCCAAGGCTGCGATCAACGCGGCCCAGGAAGCCGCTCCTGACCTCCCGCTGTGGTTGTCGGTGACAATTGTCGACCTCAGCGGGCGTACGCTGTCCGGCCAGACCGTCGAGGCGTTCTGGAACTCGGTCCGGCACGCGAACCCGCTCATCGCCGGCGTGAACTGCTCGCTGGGGGGCAAGGAGATCCGGCCGCACATCACCGAGCAGTCCCGGATCGCCGGTACCTACACGGCCTGTCACCCGAACGCGGGCCTGCCCAACGCGTTCGGCGGGTACGACGAGTCACCGCAGGACACCGCGCATTACCTGCACGAATTCGCCGCCGAGGGCCTGGTGAACGTCGTCGGGGGCTGCTGCGGCACCACTCCGGCGCACATCGCCGCGATCGCCAAAGCGGCGGCACGCGGCCGCCGCGAGGTACCCGCGATAAACACCGGCGCCACCAGGCTGTCCGGGCTCGAGCCGTTCACCATCACGGCGGACACCGGTTTCGTGATGATCGGGGAGCGGACCAACGTCACTGGCTCGGCGAAGTTCCGGCGGCTCATCGAAGCTGACGATTATCAGGCCGCGGCGAATGTGGCCCTGGATCAGGTACGCAACGGAGCGAACCTGCTCGACGTGAACATGGACGCGGACCTCCTCGACAGCCAACAGGCCATGACCACGTTCTTGAACCTGATCGCGACCGAGCCCGAGGCTGCCCGCATCCCGGTGATGATCGACAGCTCACGGTGGAGCGTGCTGGACGCCGGACTGAAGTGCGTACAGGGCAGGGGGGTGGTCAACTCGATTAGCCTCAAGGAAGGTGAGGACGCCTTCCTTGAACACGCCCGGAGAATCAAGAACTACGGCGCCGGCGTCGTTGTCATGGCCTTCGACGAGCAGGGCCAGGCCGACACCACACAGCGCAAGGTGGAAATCTGCGCTCGCGCCTACGATCTGCTGACGCAGCAGGGTGGCTTCGCGCCGGAAGCCATCATCTTCGACCCCAACGTCCTGGCCGTCGCCACCGGGATCGCCGAACACAACGGGTATGCGAAGGCGTTCATCGAGGCTCTGCCGCAGATCAAGGAACGCTGCCCCGGCGCCCGCACCAGCGGCGGCATCTCCAATCTCAGCTTTGCCTTCCGTGGCAACGAGGCCGTGCGCCGCGCTATGCACGCGGCGTTCCTGTACCACGCGATCCGGGCCGGGCTCGACATGGGAATCGTCAACGCCGGGCAACTCGACGTGTACGAGGACATTGAGCCGGAACTCAAAGAGCTCGTCGAGGATGTTCTTTTTGATCGGCGGCAAGACGCCACCGACCGGCTGGTCGAGTACGCGGAACGGGTGAAATCCGCCGGCGCCAGGAAGACCGGGCCGGATCTCGCCTGGCGGGACGCGCCCGTCGCCAAGCGCCTGGCGCACGCGCTCGTGCACGGTCTCGCCGATTACATCGAGGGCGACAGCGAAGAGGCCCGCCAGCAGGCCGAACGCCCGCTCGACGTGATCGAGGGCCCGTTGATGGACGGTATGAAGATCGTGGGAGACCTATTCGGTTCGGGCAAGATGTTCCTGCCGCAGGTAGTGAAGTCCGCGCGGGTGATGAAACGCGCCGTCAAGTACCTCGAGCCTTTCATGGAAGCGGAGAAGGCGCGGGCGCGGCGGGGCAACGGCACAGTGGTGCTCGCCACCGTCAAGGGCGACGTCCACGACATCGGCAAGAACATCGTCGGCGTCGTGCTGGGCTGCAACAACTACGAGGTCACCGACCTCGGCGTGATGGTCCCCGCCGAGAAGATCCTGGACACCGCCGTCGCCGAGAACGCCGACATCGTCGGCCTGTCCGGCTTGATCACCCCGTCGCTGGACGAGATGGTGAATGTCGCGACCGAGATGGAGCGCCGGGACATCACCCTGCCGTTGCTGATCGGAGGTGCCACTACCTCCCGCCAGCACACCGCGGTGCGCATCGCCCCGGCATACAGCCGCTCGACAACGCACGTCCTGGACGCTTCCCGTGTCGTCGGCGTCGTGCAGAAGCTGCTCGACCCGTCCCGCCTGGCCGAGTTCGACGAGGCCAACCGGGCCGAGCAGCAGCGCCCCCGAGAGCAGCATGAACACCGCCGCAGCCAGCCGCTGCTCTCCCTCGAAGCTGCCCGACGTAACCACGAGCAGGTTTCCTTCGACGAGCTGCCGGACCCGGCGTTCACCGGAGTGCGCACCGTCTCCCCGACGCTGCCCGAACTGCGCGAGATGATCGACTGGCAGTTCTTCTTCCTCGCCTGGGAGCTGAAGGGCAAGTACCCGGCGATCCTTGATAACCCGCAAGCCAGAGAGCTGTTTGACGAGGGGAACGCGCTGCTCGACCAGATCGTCGCCGAGGGGTCGCTCACGGCGCACGGGGGCTACGGGTTCTGGCCCGCGCACGCCGATGGCGACGACGTCCTGGTGGAGCCCGCCGGGGGACCGCCGGTCCGGCTGCCGATGCTCCGGCAGCAGACCACCAAGCCGGACGGGCGCGCCAACCGCTGCCTCGCCGACTACCTGGCTCCGGCCGATGACCACATCGGAGGGTTCGCCGTCACCATCCAGGGTGCCGACGAGCTGGCGAAGCGGTACGAGGACGCCAGTGACGACTACAACGCGATCATGGTCAAGGCCCTGGCGGACCGGCTGGCGGAGGCCTTCGCCGAGTACGCGCACCTTCGGGCGCGCCGTGACTGGTACGAGCCGGACGGCGAGGTCTCGATGGAGGACCTGCACGCGGAACGATTCCGCGGCATCCGCCCGGCCTTCGGGTACCCGGCGTCGCCGGATCACTGCCTGAAGCAGGAACTGTTCGGCATGCTCGGTGCCGGTGACTTCGGCATGGAGCTGACCGAGTCGTTCGCGATGACGCCCGCCTCCAGCGTCAGCGGCCTGCTGTTCGCGCACCCCGCCTCCCGTTACTTCACCGTCGGCCGGATCGGCCGGGACCAGGTAACGGACTACGCGCGCCGACGCGGCGCCGAACTTGATGTGACGGAGCACTGGCTCCGCCC
>JAIRTY010000257.1 GCA_031254715.1 Nocardiopsaceae bacterium
ATGCACTTCTTCCTCGACCACGACTGGATGCGGGAGTACGGGGAGATGCTGCCCGCCTACCGGCCGCCGCTCGACTACGCCCGGCACTTCGGTAACCAGGGGCTGCACGGTGAGGGCAGGCCGGAGCTCACGGTGCGGTACCTCACCCCGCACTCGAAATGGTCGATCCACTCGGAGTACCAGGACAACCTGCACATGCTGCGGCTGTTCCGGGGCGGCCCGGTGATCTGGCTGAGCCCGGGCGACGCCGCCGCGATCGGGGTGAGCGACAACGACTGGATCGAGGCCTACAACCGGAACGGGGTGGTCGCCTGCCGGGCGGTGGTCAGCCACCGGATGCCGCCCGGCACGGCGTTCATGTACCACGCCAAGGACCGGCATCTGCTCACCCCGCGGTCGGAGATCTCCGGCTGGCACGGCGGCTCGGACAACTCGCTGACCCGGCTGGTCGTCAAGCCCACCCATCTGATCGGCGGATACGCCCACCTGAGCTGGGCGTTCAACTACTACGGCCCGACCGGGAACCAGCGGGACGAGGTCGCGGTGATCCGCCGCCGTTCGCAGGAGGTGCAATTCTGATGCGCAGGCGGGGGTGCCACCGATGAGGCCGATGGCCCAGGTCGCGATGGTGATGAACCTGGACAAGTGCATCGGCTGCCACACCTGCTCGGTGACCTGCAAGCAGACCTGGACCAACCGGCCCGGCACCGAGTACGTGTACTTCAACAACGTCGAGACCAAGCCCGGGGTGGGCTACCCGAAACGGTACGAAGACCAGCAGCAGTGGAAGGGCGGCTGGACCCTGGACCGCAAGGGCCGGCTCCAGCTCCGGGCCGGCGGCCGGCTCCGCCGGCTGCTGAGCATCTTCTGGAACCCCGACCTGCCGAGCATCGACGACTACGGCGACCCGTGGACCTACGACTACCAGACCCTGCTGGCCGCGCCGCTGGGCACCTACACCCCGAGCGCGCACTCGATCTCCGCGCTCACCGGGCGGGACATGCGGGTGCAGTGGGGCAGCAACTGGGACGACGACCTGGCCGGCGGGCCTGACCACGCCGCCGCCGACCCGGACCTGGCCGGCCTCGCCGATCAGGTGAAGCTCGCGTTCGAGCAGGTCTTCATGTTCTACCTGCCGCGGATCTGCGAGCACTGCCTGAACCCGTCCTGCGTCGCCTCCTGCCCGTCCGGCGCGATGTACAAGCGCGACGAGGACGGGATCGTGCTGGTGGACCAGGACCGCTGCCGGGGCTGGCGGTTCTGCGTGTCCGGCTGCCCGTACAAGAAGGTGTACTTCAACCACCGGACAGGCAAGGCCGAGAAGTGCACCCTCTGTTACCCGCGGATCGAGGCCGGCCAGCCCACCATCTGCTCGGAGACCTGCGTCGGCCGGCTGCGTTACCTCGGGGTCTTCCTGTACGACGCGGATGCGGTGCTGCCCGCCGCGGCCACCGCGGACCCGCAGGAGCTGTACCAGGCGCAGCTGTCGGTGTTCCTCGACCCGGACGACCCGGCCGTAGCCGCCGAGGCGGCCAGGCATGGCATCCCTGACGACTGGATCGACGCCGCCCGGCGGTCCCCGGTCTACGCGCTCGCGGTGCGGCACCGGGTCGCGCTGCCGCTGCACCCGGAGTACCGGACGATGCCGATGGTCTGGTACGTCCCGCCGCTGTCGCCGGTCGCGGACGTGGTCTCGGCCGCCGGTTACGACGAGAACGACCCGGACCAGGTGTTCGCGGCGATCGACGCGCTGCGCATCCCGGCGGAGTACCTGGCGAACCTGTTCACGGCCGGCGCGGTGGAGCCGGTGCAGCAGGTGCTGCGCAAGCTGGCCGCTGTGCGCAGCATGATGCGCAGCCACCAGCTGGGGCAGCCGTGGGACGCCGGGCTTGCCGCCGCCGTCGGCGCGTCCCCGGCCGACCTGGCGGACCTGTTCCGGCTGCTGGCCATCGCCAAGTACTCCGAGCGCTACGTCATCCCGCTCGCCCACGAGGAAGACGCTGGCAGCCTCGCGGCCCAGCACGAACAGCTGTTCTCGCAGTGCAGCCTCGACGGCGAGGGCGGTCCTGGCATGGGCGGGCAGGGCCCGCCATCGTCGGTGGCCTCGTTCCATCCCGGGACGCAGGCAGCCGGGCAGACGTTCAGGGACGCCGGCGGGCAGGTCCGGTTCAACCTGCTGGGCTGGGATGGCAGCGGCGACGCGCCGCACCTGTTCCCGGAGGGAGGGACGCCGTGACCGCGCCCGCGGTGCCAGCGGGCGCCCCGGTCAGGGGCGGGCCCGCGATCGGCTACAAGCTGGCCTCGGTGCTGCTGCAGTACCCGACCGTGGCCCTGTTCGAGGGACTGGACGAACTCGCGGCCGCCGTCCGGTCGGCGCCGCGGCCGGCCCGGGAGCCGCTGGCGGCCTTCCTTGACTGGCTGCGCCGTACCCCGCCGCACGAGGCCGCCCAGCACTACGTGGAGACCTTCGACCTGCGCCGCCGCTGCGCGCTGTACCTCACCTACTACCGGCACGGCGACACCCGGCGGCGGGGGATGGCGCTGCTGGCGTTCAAGACCGCCTACCGCGCGGCCGGGCTGGCGCCGTCGGCCGACGACCTGCCCGACTACCTGCCGGTCGTGCTTGACTTCGCCGCGGTCGCGCCGGCCGGGGCGGAGTTGCTCCGCAGGCACCGGGCTGACCTGGAGCTGCTGCGCCGGGCGCTGCACGAGGCCGGCACCCCGTATGCCGCCGTGCTGGACGCGGTGTGCGCGCAGCTGCCCCGGCTCGGGCGGCGGGACCTGCTCCGGGTCCGGGCCGCACAGCAGCAGGGTCCCCCGGCCGAGGAGGTCGGGCTGGAGCCGTTCGCCCCGCCCGGGTACCTCACCGGACGGGAGGCTCAGCCGTGATCACCACCTGGACGTATTTCTGGTGGGTCATCCTCCCCTACGTCGCGATGGCGATCTTCGTCATCGGTCACATCTGGCGCTGGCGTTATGACCGGTTCGGCTGGACCAGCTACTCAACTGAGCTCCAGGAACGCCGCTGGCTCAAGTGGGGGTCGCCGCTGTTCCATTACGGCACGTTCGCCGCCATCGCCGGGCACGTCATCGGGATCCTGGTCCCGAAGCGGTGGATCGACGCGATCGGCATCCCCGAACACCCCTACCACCTGTTCGCGGCCGCCGCCGGGCTGCTCGCCGCGGCCCTGGTGATCGCGGGCATGGTGATCCTCGCAGCCCGCCGGTTGTTCTCGCCGCGGGTGCGGGCCACCACCAGCCCCGTCGACTGGGTGGCGCTCATCCTGCTCGGCATCAGTGTGGTACTCGGGATCGTCACCACGGCGATCAACGCGCCACTCGCGCACGAGTACCGTGACACCATCTCGGAGTGGTTCCGCGGGCTGTTCGCCGGCACTCCCGATGTCGCCGTCGCCCTGCGAGCGCCGGCCATCTTCCAGATCCACGCCATCGTGGCCTGGGTGCTGTTCCTGCTGTGGCCATTCACCCGGCTCGTCCATGCCTGGAGCTACCCGCTCTGGTATCTGTGGCGCCCCTACGTCGTCTACCGCAGCCGTCGCCCCGTCCGGCCGGCCGAGCCCGGCACCAGCGGCCGGCGCTGGCGCCGGATCGGCGTGCCGTACTGACCTATAGACTGTCCCGCCGTGCTGCGCCGCCAGGAAGCCCTGCCGCTGCTGCGGGCCGGGGTCGCCGGCCTGAATCCCGGGTACTTCGCCCTGGTCATGGCAACGGGCATCGTGTCGGTGGCGGTGGACACGGCGGGCGCCGGCTGGCTGTCGGCGATCCTGCTGTGGCTCACCATCGGCTGTTTCCTTATCCTTGCCGCTGCCTATGGCTGGCGGCTGACGGCCTACCGCCGGGAGCTGCTCGCCGACGCGTCAGACCCGCGGCGCGCGTTCGCGTTCTTCTCCCTGGTGGCGGGGTCGGATGTGCTGGGGACGCGGCTCGCCGCCGACGGGTACCAGGCCGCGACCGCGGTGCTGCTGGTCGCGGCCGGGCTGGTCTGGCTGCTGCTCAGCTACGGCATTCCGCTGGGGCTGATCACCCGGCACGGCACCCGGTCGGCGCTGGCCGGTGTCAACGGCACCTGGTTCCTGTGGGTGGTCGGCACGCAGTCGATCGCGGTGTCGGCCACGTCGCTGCTGCCGGCGCCGGGCGGGCTGCTGATCACCGTGGCCATCGGTGCCTGGTCGGTCGGGGTGGTGCTCTACCTGCTCGTGGCGGGCCTGGTGCTGGCGGGACTGTTCCAGTTCCCGGTGGAGCCCGCCGGGCTGACCCCCGCGTACTGGGTGTTCATGGGCGCGACCGCGATCAGCGTGCTGGCGGGCGCCAAGCTGCTCGTGGCGCCGCCGGACGCGCTGCTGGCCGGGGTGCGGCCGGTGGTGGCCGGCCTGTCGGTGATCCTGTGGGCGTTCGGCACCTGGCTGGTCCCGCTGCTGGTAGGGCTGGGGGTGTGGCGGCACCTGGTACGCGGGATCCGGCTGCGCTATGAGCCGCCGCTGTGGAGCATGGTCTTCCCGCTCGGCATGTACTGCGCCGCCAGCCATGCCCTGGGCGGGGCGCTGGGCGTGCGGTGGCTGGTCACGCTGGGCCGGGACGGGACCTGGGTGGCCTTCGCGGTGTGGCTGGCGGTGTTCGCGGCCATGATCGTCTCGTTGCTGCGCGCGGTGGCAGGGGCGGCGTCAG
>JAIRTY010000668.1 GCA_031254715.1 Nocardiopsaceae bacterium
CAGGCGGGCGGGCTGAGCGCGGCGCTGCGCCCTGCCCGCCCGGGCTCTCGTCGTCCACCCCGCGGATGCGCAGCAGGCCGCGCAGCGTCATGAGCCGGGCGGAGGAGTCGTCGACCAGCCGGGTGTACTCCTTGAAGATCTCGTACCGGCGGGTCCTGGTCGCGTGCTGCAGCTTGAACACCGTCTGCGGGTCGAACAGGTGCGGCTCGCCTTCCCGCCGCCACTGGTACTCGCCGCCGGTCTCCAGCCGCCGGTGCGCCGGGGCAGCACCGCGGGACGGGTAGGCGCGGGCGTGCCGGGCGGCCGCCTCGGCCGCGAGCACGTCGAAGCCGACCCCGCCCAGCCGGGACGTGGTGCCGGCGAAGCAGGAGCCGATCACCTCCGGACCGAGCCCGACCGCCTCGAAGATCTGCGCGCCGGTGTAGGAAGCGACCGTGGACACGCCCATCTTGGACATGATCTTGAGCAGGCCCTTGCCCAGCGACTTGATCAGGTTGGCGACCGCCTGCTCGGCGGTCAGGCCGGTGAGCGCCCCGCCTCGCACCAGGTCCTGCACGGACTCAAGGGCCAGCCACGGGTTGACGGCGGCGGCGCCGTAGCCGGCCAGCAGCGCGATGTGGTGGGCCTCCCTGGCGTCCCCGCTCTCGACGATCAGGCCTGCCCCGGTCCGGGTCCGTTCCTTGATCAGGTGGTGGTGGACCGCGCCGGTGAGCAGCAGCGACGGGATCGGGGCGAGGCCCGGGCCGGGGGGGCCGGCGCTGCCGCGGTCGGACAGCACGATGATGCGGGCGCCGCCGGCGATGGCGGCCGACACCTCGGCGCAGATCTGCTCCAGCCGGCGGCGCAGCCCTTCCCCGCCGCCGGCTGCCTCGTACCGGCCGTCGACCACGTGCGAGGCGAAGCCGGGCAGGTCACCGTCATCGTTGATGTGGATGATCTTCGCCAGGTCGCTGTCGCTGAGTACCGGGTACGGCAGCACGATCTGGCGGCAGGAGGCCGGGCCCGGCTCCAGCAGGTTCCACTCCGGGCCGGTGGACGACGACAGGGAGGTGACCAGTTCTTCCCGGATGGCGTCCAGCGGCGGGTTGGTGACCTGGGCGAACAGCTGGGTGAAATAGTCGAACAGCAGCCGCGGGCGGTCCGACAGCACCGCGACCGGGGTGTCGGTGCCCATCGACCCGACCGGCTCGGCTCCGGCCCTGGCCATGGGGCCGAGCAGCACCCGCAGCTCCTCCTCGGTGTAGCCGAACAGCTGCTGCCAGCGGGTGAGCTCGTCGCTGCCTGGCAGCTCCCGTTCCCGCGGCGGCAGCGTGTCCAGGTGCAGCAGCCCCGCGTGCAGCCACTCGCCGTACGGTAGCTGGGCCGCCAGCTCGGCCTTGACCTCGAAGTCCTCGACGATCCGGTGGCTGCCGGTGTCGGCCAGGAAGATCCGGCCCGGCTGCAGGCGTCCCTTGCGGATCACGGTCGCCGGGTCGATGTCGAGCACCCCGACCTCGCTGGCCATGATCACCAGCCCGTCGTCGGTGAGCCAGTAGCGGCCGGGGCGCAGCCCGTTCCGGTCCAGTACCGCGCCGATCACGGTGCCATCGGTGAACGCGACCGAGGCCGGCCCGTCCCACGGCTCCATCAGCGCCGAGTGGAACTGGTAGAAGTCCCGCCGGGCCTGGTCCATCTCCGCGTGGTTCTCCCACGGCTCCGGGATCATCATGAGGATGGCGTGCGGCAGTGACCTGCCGCCCAGGTGCAGCAGCTCCAGGCACTCGTCGAAGCTGGCCGAGTCGCTGCCGGACTCGTCCAGGATCGGCAGCAGCCGCTCGATGCCGCGGCCGTCCTCGGTGGCGGGGATGAGGGCCGATTCGAGCATGGCCTCCCGGGCCCGCATCCAGTTCCGGTTACCCCGGATGGTGTTGATCTCGCCGTTGTGCGCGATGTAGCGGAACGGGTGGGCGAGCGGCCAGGACGGGAACGTGTTGGTGGAGAACCGGGAGTGCACCAGCGCGAGCGCGGACTGGTAGCCGGGTGCCTTGAGGTCGGGGAAGAACTCCTCGAGCTGCGGCGCGGTCAGCATCCCCTTGTAGACAATGGTCCGGGCGGACAGGCTCGCGAAATACACCCCGGCCTCGTGCTCGGCCCGCTTGCGAAGGCAGAACGCCCGCCGGTCGAGCACCAGGCCACTCTCGGGGCCGCTGGCCCCGAGAGCAGACGCAGAGCCGGGGCCGCTGGCCCCGAAAGCAGAGGCAGAGCCGCCGCGGCCGCCGGCCGGCGTCACGAACAGCTGAGCCAGCCGGGGCAGGACCGCCAGCGCGCCGTGGCCGCACTGGCCGGGCTCGTGCGGCACGTCCCGCCAGCCGAGCACGGCCAGCCCTTCCTCCGCCGCGATCCGCTCGACCGCCGCCATCTCCGCCGCGGCGGCGGCCTGGTCGGCGGCCAGGAACGCCAGGCCTGCCGCGTACTGGCCGGCCGGGGGCAGGGCGAACTCGCAGGCCCCCCGGAAAAGCTCGTCGGGAAGCTGGGTCAGGATGCCAGCACCGTCGCCGGTCTCAGGGTCGCTGCCCTTGGCGCCCCGGTGCTCCAGGTTCCGCAGCACCGTCAGGGCCTGCGCCACCGTCCGGTGGCTGCGGCTTCCTGACAGGTCGGCGACGAACCCGACGCCGCAGGCGTCGTGCTCGAACCGGCTGTCATACAGGCCGCGGTGCTGGGGGACGACCTCCCCAGGCACCCGCGCGTTTCCCGCTGCAGCGGCAGGCGCCATCAGCTCTCCCGTCGTCTCGTCCGTGGACGCATGCGCTGAGACAGCACATGCTGATTTCGGTCGGGACGACGTTGGCCCTGCCGGAGGCGCGGCGCTGCGGTCTTCGGCCCCTCATGCTGTTGCCGAGGGATAACAGCGACGTTGCGCCGTTGCTAATTCATCCCCCCACGGGTACCCCGGCGAAACATCGCAGAAGCATTCTATTCGCCAGCTCCCCCGCTGCCACATCCGGGCCGGTCAGCGGGTAGAACCGGCCCCCTGCCGGACCCCGGCCGCCAGTTCGGCGGCCAGGTCGCCGACGGCGGCGATACCTGCCGCCGGCGTCGGCGCCGCCAGCAGGCGCTGCACGAACGCGCTGCCCACGATCACGCCGTCGGCGAACTCCGCCACCTGGGCCGCCTGCGTCCCGTCCCGCACCCCCAGGCCGACCCCGACCGGCAGGCTGGTGCGGGCCCGGACCCGGGCGGCCAGCCCGGCAGCCTGGGAACTGACCGACTCCCGTGCCCCGGTGATGCCCATCAGGGACGCCGCGTAGACGAAGCCGCGGCAGGCCGCGGTGATGACGGAGATCCGCTCATCCGTGGAGCTCGGCGCGACCAGGAACACCCGGTCCAGGTCACAGGCCTGCGCCGCCTCCAGCCAGTGGCCTCCCTCCTCGGGCGAGAGGTCGGGGGTGATCAGCCCGGACCCCCCGGCGGCCGCCAGGTCGCGGGCGAACGCCGCGGTGCCGTACTGCTCGACCGGGTTCCAGTAGGTCATGACCAGCACCGGTACCCCGCTGCCTGCCACGGCCTCCACCGTGGCCAGCACGTCCTTGACGTGAACGCCGCCGGTCAGCGCCCGGTGCACCGCCTCCTGGATGACCGGGCCGTCCATCAGCGGGTCGGTGTAGGGCAGGCCGATCTCGATAATGTCGGCTCCGGCCCGCGCGATGGCCCTGGCCGCGTCGATGGCACCGGGCACGCTGGGGAAGCCGGCCGGCAGGTAGCCGACCAGGGCGGCCCGGTCCTCGGCGGCCGCCTTGCTGAACGCCACGCTGACGGCGCTCACGCGGGTGCCTCGCCGTTACCCGCCTGGCCCGCGGCGCCGTCCGCTTGCCCC
>JAIRTY010000274.1 GCA_031254715.1 Nocardiopsaceae bacterium
TGGGTATCACGCCAGTCGGCCAGCAGCAGGGCGACGCGTTCCAGCGCACCGCGGCGCAGCGCGGTCACCCCTGCCGGGCCGGCGCAGGCCGTGAACACCCCATCGATGATCTTCCGCCACGGGTGCACCGAGCCCAGCGGGCGACCTGCCGGCGCACCGCCGCATCGAACCGGCGCAGGCCCAGCCTGCTCATCCGGCTCAGGTCACCATCGGCGCGGCCAAGGGCGACGGTCAGCGCCGCATGCCAGGTGGCGGACTTAAACGGCTGCCGCGCGGCCTCCAGGACCGCAGGCCAGGCGCATTCGAGCAGGTCCCGCATCTGCTGCACCTGGCTGACCGGCTCGGCGACCAGCCGGGCGCGGCGGATACCCAGGTGCCGCAGCCGGCTCCAGGTCTCATCCACCGGCTCGGGCAGGTAGCAGCGCAGCTGCGCGGCCAGCCCGGCGATCAGCACCGCGTCCTTGTCATCGGTCTTATCGAAGGTCAGATCCTCCGCCCGCCGCGCCCAGGCACTCATCAGCGGCTGCACGCACACAAACGGCGTCCCGCGCTCGGCGGCCAGCTGCCCCATCACCCGCCACCGGTGCCCCGTCGGCTCCACCGCCACGCTCACCCGGCGAACCCAGCCGCAGCCGCGCGGGCCGCCGCCCACTCCAGTGCCGCACCCAGCTCCCAGGCCCGCCGCCGGAACACCCGCCGCGCCAGCACCCGCGACTCGTGATCAGTCACCACCACCATCTGCTTACTGTCCGCCAGATCAATCCCGGCGATCGGGTTCATCACCGGCACCGCCGCCCGCAGCCGGGCCAGCCGGGCGTTGCGATTGCGATCACCCCGGGAAACACCGCTACCGTCAGACACGGACGTCCTCCTCCTGCGCATGGGATCCGAACCGAACAGCGCATCAGGAGGACGTCTTCACATCCCCGACCGACACGCAAAACGACTTACTATGCCGCTGCTGGTGCGCGAGATCCGGGCTGACGATCGTGCGGATGAGCGGTCGCCGGGTACGGGGGGAGAATGCACAGATGCTGGAAGGTGACTCCGGTCAGCCGATCAGCTTGCTGGAAGAGGCGGTGCGGCGTCTGGGCGAGGCGACCGCCGGCCGCGAACGGCGCGGGCTCAGTCATGACGACGCCGACGACGTCACAGGGACCGCCGCCACTGATGACGCGATCGGCTTCAATCCGCTGCCGCTGCTGCGCACCCTCCATGAGCATGGCGCGGTTGTGGCCGTCATGGACCAGGTTGCTGGCATCATGCACGGATCTCGCGAGCTGACCGGAGACCTGGATCTGCTGTGGGATGGTGACCCCCGGCAGGCGCGAGCCCTTGCCGCCGCCTTCGCAGCAGCCGGAACGAGCCTGGCTGATGATGAGGGCAGGCCTGTGCCAGCCGAGCCGGTTGTATTCAGCCTGCCCAAGGTGATGTTCCGCTCCGCCCTGGCCAGCGGCGACTGCTGCACCCCCGCCCTGCCCTGGGGTGGCCTTCCGATCGGGGCGTTCCTGGCCCGGTGCCAGGTGGCCGCCGCGCACGGACTGGTCATCCGCTACCTCGGCCGCGCGGACCTGATCTGGATGCGGCGCGCTGCAGGCAGGCCGAAAGACCTGCGCCGTGCGAGAGAGCTGGAAATGCTGACGCCGGCCAGTTAGCCCGCCATTTTCTCGACGCAGTCTCGCTCGCCGTCGCATGCCCCGAGGAGTCATACGACCACGAGCCCGAGACGGGCGATGTCGAGATCCGGTCCAGGGCAAAGGGCAGGCCGTACGACGTTAGTGGTCTCGATGTCGTCGTGGAGGTCCGGTCGAAGTGGTTCGCAAGCCGGGCTGAGAACCGGCAAGAGAGATGTGACCAGCTGTGTGAAGCGATCGTTGAGGTTGCTGGAACGCGCCGTGCCGGGGTCTACATGTTCCCGCCGGTCGCCGGCTGGGCGCAGGGCGCGTAGCGAGTGCTCTTCCGCTCCTGCCGCTGCGCGGATGCGTTTGCCATTGCAGGGACACACGGGAAGGACGGCCGGAATGAAAGCCTGCCAGCGACGCGCCCGCTCGGAAGCAGGCTCATTCCGCCTGACCAGGCCCTGCCCCAGCCTTCGGGCCAACAGCTCGCAACTCTGCGCGGGCGACCAGCTTGCAGGCGTGGTCGTAGGTGATCACCCCGGCCAATGCCTCACCGGCCATCACCTGGGGCAGCCAGTACGCCTCGTCATCCCACATCTGGTCCAACGGCAGCGAGGCGAGATCGAACCACTCCGGAGCCATCTCCTCCGACTCCCGCGGCTCACCAGCCCACGCCAGGCCAAAGAACACGGTGACCAACGCATCCAGCTCAGGACGGGAAGGAAAGACGAAACTGAGCTCAGCCCGCCACGCCAGGCTGCCCGGCTCGACCGCGATCCCGGCCTCCTCCCCCGCCTCGCGGACAGCGCACCCGGCCTGGCTCTCACCCGGCTCGGCCTTGCCGCCCAGGCCCATGATCATGCCCGCCCCGAAACCTCGCTTCTTCCGCCCCAGCAGCACCTGACGCCGGCCGCTCTCACTGCGGAACACGTAACACAGCGTCTGCCTGCTCACCGACACGCGCGACAGCATCCCACGCACCGCGTGTGAAAAACTCGCGAACCTTGACCGCCGTGCCAGCCGCCCAGTGCGGTCAAAAGAATCCGCGAACAACCGCGCTCAGTCCTCACAAAACGAAGCCACCCGGAACGGGCCTCGCGACGAGCGAAGTCGATGCGCTCTCATGCCGTGCCGCGAGTATCTAGCGGACCGGGCCGAATCAGCCCTGGACAGGTCTGCTTCCCAGTGACTCCTGGGGACGGACAAGGTAGCCGTCGGGATCTTGAACCAGGAATTGGCGAACTCCTGTTTCCCTCGCCCCGGTGCGGTACCACCTCTCCTCGAGCCCGCCGAACAATGGCCAGCCTGCCGCCTTCAACCGGTCCAGAACAGGTTCAATGCTGGGGACAGAGAGCTGGAAGTTAACCCCACGCCCCAAGGGAGTCTCCAAAGCGGCGGTGATCCAGGTCCTGCCGATACCGGCCTGGTCCAGCATGAGGTGAGCCTTGTCCAGGACCAGGTAGGCAAAGCCCTCATTGAGACGCGTGTACTTCTCGCTGAACCCCAGCAGGCCACACCAGAACCGCTGGCTGGCTGCGAGGTCGGTCACACACAGTTCGGGTACGAGGCCGGGTTCCCAATCCATGGGCTCACTCTTCCTGCCCGAACGCACTCATCTGCCGCGTGCAGATTCGTGCCGGTGTGATCCCGGTCTCGGCGGCAGCGCACAGGCTGCTGGTCCGCCCCGGTGGGTCATTGGATCGAGTCGCCATGAGGGCCGGCGGCGAGCTTGGCTTCGGCAGCGGGCTTGCGCCATAGGCCGGTGATATTCACTCCGATATCGGCGAGCATCCGCCGCAGCAGCGGCAAGGAGAGCCCCAGGACATTGCCCGGATCTCCGTCGATACCGTCGACGAACGGTGCCCCCAGTCCTTCGATGCTGAATGCGCCGGCCATGCTCATCGGCTCGCCGCTGGCGACGTAGGCGGCCAGTTCAGCATCGCTGGGCGTGCCGAAGCGGACCGCCGTGCCAGCGACCCCGCGCACCCGGCGGCCGCTGCCAGAATCGATGAGGCAGTGACCGGTATACAGCGTTGCCGTCCGCCCCGACAGCCTGCGCCACACGCTGGCAGCCTGCTCGGCTGAGGCGGGCTTGCCGAATGACATGTGGTCAAGGTCGAGCAGCGAGTCACAGCCGAGCACAAGCGAAGCCGGGCGCAGGAGCGCCACAGCTGAAGCCTTCCGCTCGGCAAGGACCCCGACTACGGCGGCCGTGTCCTGGCCGTCATCAATGGTCTCGTCGACGCCGCTGACCAGGACCTCGGGATCGATTCCAGCGTGCTGCAGCACACTCAGCCGCGCAACTGACGCCGAAGCCAGAACAAAGTCAGGCGCGGCTTGCCGCATCATCTGGTGAGCGTAACAACGCCTTCCCGGCATCCGCCAACGACACGTGGTGAGCCGCCGCGCCAGATCCGAACGCACGTCCCATCTGCCGCATGGTGCGGCGGAGTTCGCCCGCGGTCAGCGCGCCAGATGCTTCCGGGATGATTCGGAACTAGAGGAACGTTGTTTATGGGGGACACGACATGTCGTGTTGGTTGATAGGTCTGGTGGGCTCTGGGCCTTGAGGGGTGAGCGTGATGACCGGTAGGTACGCGGAGCAGACGCCGGACAGGCCGGCCAAGACCATGGTCGCTATGACGCTGCTCGCGCTGCTGCTGGTGGCGGCCGTGCCGGTGGCCCTGCTCGCTGCAGTGGTCATGATGCTGCTGGGATACGTCGTCGGCGGTTTTGCGCTGTTCGGCGGCTCGGTCGTCGCCGCCGCCATAGCTGTCGCGCTCGCGGGCATGAGCGGGATGCGGAACCTGCGCAGGCTGCTGTCCGTCGGCAGCGTCCACGTCGTGCGGCTGAACGACAGCCAGTACACCGACGTCGCGGGACCTGGGGGCAGTGACCCCATCAACCTCGTGCGGCTGGACCGCAGCGAGTACACCGAAGTTCGCTGACCTGACTCTCCCCCTGATTGCCCGCATTTCGGGCCGGCTATCTGGCAGCGGATTGGCTGGTGGCCGCAACCGTGGCCGCGCCCCGGGATGAACCTTGAACGTCACCCACTACATCCTCGCCGCCTACATGGCCTCCAGAACCTGGCCATCGCTTGGCTAACGCTGCCTCCACCTACGTTGGGTTGCCGGGGGCGTGAGGGCCGCAGCCACGGCCTGGTCACCGCGTTGCCGTCCGGGGCCTGGCCTGACAGGGGCAGGGATCGGACCGTTCCCGCGATCATGATCGCTCGCCAGCCCGCCCGGGATCGGGTAGCGTGCCGGGCCTGGAGCGGACCCGCATCTGACAGTCGCACCAGAAGGGATGCCTTCTTCCATGACAATAGGCGGCAGTATCGCTCTGATCGTCCTCGGCGCGATCCTCAAGTACGCAGTCAACTGGCAGCCCAAGATCGTGTCGCTGCCGCTCATCGGGAACATCATGATGATCGGCGGCGCGGCCGGCCTGATCATCTCGCTGATCTTCCTGGCAACCCGGCACCAGCGGAGCGCCTCGTCGGCCATCTACGACGACCAGCGCCGCTACCCCGAGCCGCCGGCCTACGACGACCAGCGCCGCTACCGCGAACCACCCGCCTACGACGACCAGCGCCGCTACCGCGAACCACCCGCCTACGACGACCAGCGCCGCTACCCCGAGCCGCCGGCCTACGACGACCAGCGCCGCTACCGCGAACCACCCGCCTACGACGACCAGCGCCGCTACCGCGA
>JAIRTY010000773.1 GCA_031254715.1 Nocardiopsaceae bacterium
GTGCTCTTCCGATCTGCCGGCATGGCTGGCAGGCAGCATGCTGCGGCGGCTCGCCCCGCTGTGGTGGACCGGCCCGAGCCTGCTGCTGATCGCCCTGATCGTCCTGTACCCGGCGATCGAGATGATCAGGACGTCGTTCACGAAGGTGAACTCCATCGGGCTCGCCCAGGGATCGGCCGGGGCCGCGAACTACCGGCACCTGTTCGCCGAGTCGGCGCTCGGCCACGTGATCGTCAACACCGTGCTGTGGGTGGTGCTGGTGGTGGGCGTCACGGTCGCCCTGTCGCTGCCGCTGGCCCAGTTCCTCAACAAGCGCTTCGCCGGGCGGCGGATCGTGCGCTGGGCACTGATCGTGCCGTGGGCGGCGTCGCTGGTGATCACCGCCACCATCTGGCGGTACATCTACGAGGGCAGCTACGGGATGCTCAACCGGGTGCTGCTCGACCTGGGGATCATCCACGCGCCGGTGGAGTGGTACGAAGACAACGCCACGGCCTTCTGGGGCCTGATCGTCATCGGCATCGTCGTCTCCATCCCGTTCACGACCTACGTGATGCTCGCCGGTCTGCAGTCCATCCCGGTCGAGCTGAACGACGCCGCCCGGGTGGACGGGTGCGGCCCGCGGCAGATCTACCGGCGGATCACCTACCCGCTGCTCCGGCCTGCCCTGCTGGTGGCGGTGGTGCTGAACACGATCTACGTGTTCAACTCGTTCCCGATCATCTGGGTGATCACCGGCAAGCTCCCCGGTGACAGCACCGACACCACGATGACCTTCATGTACAAGATCGCGTTCACCTATCGCCTGGACACGGGCGAGGCGGCCGCGCTCGCCGTGCTCAACGTCCTCTTCCTGATCGCCGTGGTCGGGCTGTACCTGCGCCGGATCCGCTTCACCGCCAGCGGCGAGGCCGCCGTGGGCGGCGGCGGCTGGCTGGCCGGGCTGCGGGAGCGGGTCACTGACCGGCTCACCGGGGCGGCGGCCAGCGTCCGCTCGGCGCTCGCCCCGCCCAGGCCAGCGCGGTCAGCGGCGCCCAGCCGGCGGGGGCGCGCCGCTGGCCGGGCCTGGCTGCGCTCCCGGCCGGTGGCCCTGCCGGCCGCCGGCGCGATCATCGCGGCGTTCTTCCTCGCCCCGTACGCGGTCATGCTGCTGTCCTCGCTGAAGTCGAACAACGACCTGTTCCACAGCCCGGCGCTGTACACGCCGACGCACTGGGAGTGGGGGAACTTCAGCCGGGTATGGAACCAGATCCCGCTGGCCGACTACCTGGTCAACAGCCTGATCATCGCGGCGGCCTCGACCGCGCTGGTGCTGCTGGTCGCACTGCCGGCCGCCTACTACACCGCCCGGCATGAGTTCCGCGGCCGCCGCGCGTTCCTGTACACGATCCTGGTCACCCAGATGTTCGCCCCGGTCGCTCTCGTGGTCGGCATCTACCGGGAAGCCGACCTCGTCAACGGGATCAACACCTACTGGGCGCTCATCCTGGTCGACGCGGGGTTCAACCTGGCCTTCTCGGTCTGGATCATGAACGGCTACCTGGCCAGCATCCCCACCGAGATCGAGGATGCCGCCCGGGTCGACGGCGCCGGGCATTTCCGCACCGTGGTCAGGGTCGTGCTGCCGCTGGCCAAGCCCGGGATCGTCACCGCGGTCATCTTCACGTTCATCCAGGCCTGGAACGAGTTCGTGGTGGCGGAGACGATCTTCAACAACCCCACGACCAACCGCGAGACCCTCACCGTGGGCATCAACGCCTTCGTCGGGCTGACCCAGACCCAGTACCAGTACCTGTTCGTCGCCTCCATCATCGGCATCGTGCCCGTCGTGATCCTGTTCGCCGCCATCGAGCGGTTCCTGGTGAGCGGGCTCACGGCCGGGAGCATCCGGTAGGGCGGCCGGGCAGCCAGCGTGGGCACGTCGTGAGGCACTCCATCTACTGCCTGGCTACCGACCTGCTCGACGAGGGGGCCGGGCAGGTGCTGGACAACGTGGCGGGCCGGGGCGGGGTGACCGGCGTCACGGTCGCGGTCAGGTACCACGCGGCAGCCGATCTCTACCCGCACAACCCCCGGCGCAAGGCGGCCACGGTGCCGCCCGGCAGCTACTACCGGGCGACAGCGACCGCAGGGTCGCCGCTGGCGCCCGGCCTGAGCCCGCTGGCAGCGGGCCGGGACGTGCTGGCCGAGACCTGCGACGCGGCCGCCGCCCGCGGGCTCGAGGTGGCCGCGTGGGCCGTCCTGCTGCACGCTGACCAGGCCGGCCCTGACCATCCTGGCGTCCAGCTGAACTGCTGGGGGGACCCGCTGGCGGGGGCGCTGTGCCCGGCCTCCCCCGAGGTGCGCGACCACGTCCGCGCCGTGGTGACGGAGCTGAGCGGCTACCCCGTCACGACGGTGCGGGCCGAGTCGCTCCACTACCACGGATTCCGCCACGGTCACCATCACGAGCGCCTGCTCGATGCCTACGGCCCGCTGACGCTGTGGCTGCTCGGCATCTGCTTCTGCGCCCACTGCCTGGCGGCGGCCGGCGAACGGGGGGCCGACGGCCACCGGGTGGCGCAGCGGGTGCGCGGGTGGGTTGCCGGGTCGCTCGAGGCGTACCGGCCGGAAC
>JAIRTY010000779.1 GCA_031254715.1 Nocardiopsaceae bacterium
CCCCAGGCGTGCCCAGCGGCGGCCCGCATCCCCTGGAACACGCCGAGCGCGGTCAGCACCGAGGAGTCACCTGCCCCGCCGTTAGGCACGGTCCGCCCCGTGACGTACCGGCACTCGCGCGCGATCAGGTCCATGTCCTCGCTGTAGGTGCCGATGTCGCAGGCGGTGATGTACCGGCCGCCCAGCGACTGCACGAACCGGCCATAGGCGCGCAGCAGCGGCTCGGACTTGTCCCGGGCGGGGTCGCCGATGATGACGGCCTTCCCGCCCCCGAGGTCCAGCCCGGCCAGGGCGTTCTTGTAGGCCATAGCCCGGGACAGGTTGAGCACGTCCGCCAGCGCGGCGTCCTCGCTGGGGTAGGGGTAGAAGCGGGTCCCGCCCAGGCCCGGGCCGAGCGCGGTGGAGTAGATCGCGATGATGGCCCGCAGCCCGCTGCGGGCGTCCTGGCAGAACACGACCTGCTCGTGGCCGAGGGCGCCCCGGTCGGCGGCTGAGGCGGGATTCGTGGCTGGCCCGGCCTCCTGGGATCGCCCGGAGCCGGGACTTGCGAACACGTTCGTCACGGTGGTGACTCTCCTGGTGTCGTCCGCGTCTTCGTCGGCGCGGGTCCGCGACAAGCGTATGCCTATGGGGAGGACCGGCCGCTGCCCACCGGGAGGGCCGGCCGGGCAGTGATGATCTCGTTATGTGCCGGTCATGTTCCTGGCGGTGACCACGTGCCACGATGCGATCGTGCTTCCCTACGCGGCATACCTCCGTGTCTACGAGCCGTTGTCGGCTTTCGGCGAGGCGGACGGCAGCCGGTGGGCGGCGTATGCCGCGTCCGCCGGCCGGCCGCGGCGCGCCGGGGCACTGGCGGCCGAGCAGTCCGCATCGCTGCGGCGGATGATCGCGCTGCCGCCGGTGGTGGCTCCCCCGCAGGAGAGCGAGGACGCCTACGTCCGCTGGTCGGACGGGCACACCTACATCTCCCCGTGGCAGACCCAGCTCCGGTCGTGGCTGGCGGTGACCCGGCTCAAGACCGTCAGCCCGCAACTGCTGGCGCTGGCGTACCCGGGCGGGCAGGCGCAGTCGGCGGTGAGGGACTTCGCATGCTGGCAGGGCAAGGCGTCGTCGCTGCGCGTCTACATCCAGGCCAGCACCTGGTCGGTGCCGCTGGCCTGGTTCGTGCCGTTCGCGCCCGAGGAGCGGTGGCTGGTGCTGGGGACGCCCAGTGACCAGGATCAGCCGGACCGCGGCCCGGCCACGGCGTCGGCCACCCGGATGCTCGTGTATTCCACCACCATGCCCAGGGCCCGGCAGCGCGTGGCCCGGGCGCTCGGGGCGAGCCGCCGGGCCAGGGGAGAGCCGGCGGCGGGGCCGGTGACCGGCGGGGTGACGGAGGGCCAGCGGGCCGGCGCCGACCTGGCCGAGATCGGGCGGTGGCTGGAGGAGTTCCACCCCCACGCGCTGGTGGAACTCGATTACGGCGGCCTCGTCCACCTGCTGGACGACGAGGCCCTGCAGGCCGACCAGTCTGTCGCGGAAGTGTGGGCGGCGGTGAACGCGCTCATGCGCAGCGAGCACCAGCTCGCGATCGCCGCCTACGAGCGGGTGCAGCGCCGGTGGCGGCGGCTGGCGGCGCTGGAACGGGCGAGCTGACCCGGGCCGGGCGAGACCCGGTTCTGCCTGCGGCTGGTCACCGAGCGTCAATGACTGCCGGGAAGAGTCACATTGCCGGGCTCTGTGGCGCTGATCGTAAGAGGAGAGGCAGCCCATCGGGCGGCGCCCCTGGAACGTGCGAGTTAGGCGGCAGGAGACGACTTTTCCGAATCTGCGTTGTGCAACCAAACGTATCGCTAGAATCACACAGCGTGACTTAGATCCGAGGAGCAACAGGGCGACACAGACAGAATCTTTGCTCCCGGTGGTCGACTTGTCACCGCTGGTGATGGCAATATGGTCTCAGTGGGCCATATAGGACATCCACGGCAGGCTCCCCGGAGCCCAGACCCAGGAAGAGCCAGGATCGCGCAAGCGGTCCAGGAGGAGAGGCCTAACAACATGTCAGCACGTACACCGGAGGCTGAGCCGCTTCTGACGCCGGCCGAGGTCGCCACGATGTTCCGCGTTGATCCGAAGACAGTGACGCGGTGGGCCAAGGCCGGCAAGCTCACGTCCATCCGGACCCTCGGGGGCCACCGCAGGTATCGGGAGACCGAGGTCCGCGCTCTGCTCGCGGGCATCCCGCAGCCCCGTTCGGAATGATGGACGGCCGCGTGCGGCACGTCAGCGCGCGGCAGCCATGGTGCCGGGTGCGTGGAGGCTTGGGGGCCACATCCGGCAGCAGGAACAGCGGAATAGAGGGGGGATCGGCCCCGGCGGCCAGCCGGCCGGACGGGGGCGGCGCGGTCATGGGCCGCTCGCTCAGGCGCTGTGTGCGACGCGCCGGGGTCGATCAGGCCGGCCGGGGATTGCCGTGGCCCCGGCGGCCTGCCGGCTTACCAATCCTGCAGCAGGGTATTCAGCCCGCTCGGCGATCCCTGCCGATTCAGCTTGCCCGTCTTCAGGCATTGCATCGGACAGGACTACCACGCCGAAACGGCGCTCGGCCGCGGAGACCATGCGCAGGTCCGTCCGCCTGCCGGGCCGAACAGCGTCGTCCCGCTGCCTGCCATGGCCGGGGTTGATGACGAAGCTCAGCTGGTCAATCAGGCCGAGAAGACGTATTTGCGCATCTCGTTGATCCGCTTCAGGTAACGCCCGTCTCGTTCGCCCATGGGGCCGGTGGTGAGCGCCGCCCCGGAAATCCGCGCTCCCGGCAGACACGCTGGTCAGAGCGCGTTCGGGTGCGGTAACGACAAGTAATCGCGATGGAACTTCTCGTAATCCCCCCTGCTAGCCGCAGGGGCCAGACATACTAGTCCAGCAGGTGGGACCCGCCCGGCTGGACACGCCGGCATCGCTGACATCCGGCTGGGACGTATGTCGTGGATCCAGGCTGCGTCGGCGGCCGGCCGGAAG
>JAIRTY010000784.1 GCA_031254715.1 Nocardiopsaceae bacterium
CGACATACCCGGCGTAGGCACCCACGGTCATCAGCTCGCCGTGAGCGAAGTTGATCGACCTCGTGACGGAATACTGCAGGGACAGGGCAACGGTGGACAGGGCGATGATGGCAGCCGTGGTGAGCCCGAATCCGATGGCCTGTGGAATCTGATGCATCAGTCCTCATCCGGTGACGCGTGCCGGGAACGGACGTCTGGACCTGGGCTGCCCCGGGCCGGGTGGGCTGACGGTCCTGCCGGTTCGCTCGTGGGTGACCCAATCTCCCGTACTCGGGAGGGCGTGCCTGCTCGGCTCGGTTGCAGCCATCGTGAACCAGCGCTCAAATCGGGGCAATGTGCAACAGCGTCTTGTTATTAACTTGTAATAGAGAGCGTCCGCAACAGGACGCTAGGGACCGGCAGAGGGCTGTCGCGCCCGGATGACAAGCCCGGGGAGCGGCCGATAGTACCGAGTAGGACTACCGGCGGCGACGGCAATGCTGCCAGCCGGGACGCGGGCGACACGAGCCCGGGCGCCCTCCTGCCGGGTGCTCACAGTATGGCATCTGCCAACAGACTATTCCTGCAGATAGTCCAAGTCCTAGTATAGGGATATTCACGAGACGCTGTCCCAGTCTGCCGACAGCTGAGACGGAGGTACTCCATGCCCGAGCACCAGCCGGAGCCTGTCGGGGTGGTCGGACTCGGCATGATGGGCGGAGGGGCTGCGCGCCACGCCCTGGCATCGGGCTACCAGGTGCACGGTTACGACGTCCTCGATACAGCCATGGAACGCTTTCTCGAGGCGGGGGGACAGCGTGCGCAATCGCCGGCTGACGTGGCACGGTGCTGCCCGGTCGTGCTGATCTCCCTCCCCTCCGTCGGCGCCTTCCGCGACGTGATCGGTGGTGCCGGGAGCATTGCCGCGAGCGGTGCCGCGGGCCGGGTTGTCGTGGAAACCAGCACATTGCCGCTGGCCGAAAAGGAGTGGGCGCAGCGCGTGCTGGCCGACAAGGGCATCACCCTGCTCGACTGCACGCTGAGCGGAACCGGCGGTCAGATGCGGACCAAGGACATCGTCGTCTACGCCAGCGGCGACACCGCGGCGATCAAGCGGTGCAGGCCCATCCTCGACGCCTTCAGCAGGAAGGTGTACGACCTCGGGTCCTTCGGCAATGGTTCCCGGGTGAAGTTCATCGCCAACCACCTGGTCACCATTCACAACGTCGCGGCGGCGGAGGCGCTGGTGCTGGCCAAGCTGGCCGGCCTGGACCTTGATGCCGTCCTGCAGGCGGTATCGGACGGGGCGGGGACATCCCGGATGCTGGAAGTCCGTGGGCCGATGATGATCCGCGGCGACTTCTCGGACGCGACGATGCGGCTGGACACGTACCAGAAAGATCTCGACATCATTAGCGGTTTCGGCCGTAACCTGCACTGCCCGCTGCCTCTCTTCGCGGCGAGCGCAGAACTCTACCGGGCTGCCCTCAGCCAGGGCATGGCTGCACAGGACGCGGCCAGCGTATTCGCTGTGCTGGCACGCATGGCCGGGGACGGCTCGGTCATCGCAGGCACCGACCAGCCGGGCCGGGGCTGATACGCCGCGGTGGCGACCCGCGCGCCCGGGTCCCTCCGGATGCTGGCGCTGGCCTGGCTGGTTTACCTGTACTTTGGGCTGCTCGCGTTCTCCCTCGCACCGCTGATCGGCACCCTGCAGTCCCAACTGCATTTCAGTGCCGCGGCCGCCGGGTTGCTGCTGGGCGCATACCCCCTGGCGTACGTGGTCACCGCGCTGCAGGTGGGGCGGCTCGCTGATACCTTCGGCGTGAAGCGTTCCGTGACCGTGGGCGTGGCTCTCGTTGCCGTCAGCGCACTGCTCCGCTCGCCTGCCCACTCGTTCCTTGAGCTCTTCGCGGCCACGCTGCTGCTGGGGATCGGTGGGCCAGTCGTGTCCACTGTGCTTCCGAAGCTCGTCGCCGAATGGTTCCCGGTGGCCAGCCGCACCGGGGCGATCGGGATCTACCTGACCGGCCCGAACCTCGGGGCCGCGGTGGCTTTCGGTTTCACGCCCGCGCTCGCGTCCGCACTGGGATCCTGGCGGACGCTGTACCTCGTCTACGGGGCGGCCGGTGTCGCGCTGCTCGGCACCTGGCAGGCATTCGCTCTCGAACGGACGGGCCCATTCGGTACCCCGGCCGGTGCCGGGAAAGACAACAGTGCCGAGGCGGGGACGCTGTCCCGCCCCGCTTGGCGCATCGGCCGGGTGTGGCTGGTGGTCGCTACCGGGGCTGTCACATTTGTCATGACTCAGGGCTACGTCTCATGGATCCCTGCCCTGCTGTCAGCGCAGGGGCTTTCCGGATCGGGCACCGCACTCTGGGACGGCCTGTCCCGGCTTGGCACGCTCGCGGGAAACATCGCGCTTGCGCCGTGGCTGGCCAGGCCAGGCCGCGCCCGCCTGGCCGCGAGCCGGGATGTCATCACGGGATTGCTGGCAATATGCGCCGCTGGCATCGCGGTGGGAGTGATAGGCAGCCAACTGCTAACGGTTACTGGGCTGCTGGTCCAGTCGGTGTGCGCGGGAGCGCTGATGCCGATGCTGTTTGGTGTGCTGCTGGCCCTGCCAGGCCTGCCGTCGCAGCAAGCCGCCACCGCCGCCGGCCTGTATTTCACGGTCGG
>JAIRTY010000048.1 GCA_031254715.1 Nocardiopsaceae bacterium
GTCGCCCCCCCGGGCCATGCCCCGCCGGGAGGGTCTGGGGGGGTCGTCCCCCCGGGCCATGCCCCGCCGGGGGGGTCTGGGGGGGTCGTCCCCCCGGGCCAGCAGGGCCGGCCGCGGGCCGGTAGGCACGCGGCTTCCCGGCCGGGCGGGAGTTCTTCCCGGCCGGCCGGGACCTCCGCGGCCGGCCCGGGCGGTCCCCGCGGCGGGCCGGGCAACGGCACGGCTGGGTCCCGGCCGGGGCCCGGCGCCGGGCCCGGTGAGCGGGCGCCGGCCGGCGGTCGCGGCGGCAGCGAAGGCGGCGGGAACGCGGAAGGTGATCGCGGCCCGGCGGCCGCGCTCGCCGAGCGCACCGCCGACCTGCAGCGGGTCAGCGCTGAGTACGCCAACTACCGGAAGCGGGTCGACCGGGACCGGCTGGCCGTGCGCGAGCAGGCGCTCGCGAACGTGCTGTCCGCGCTGATCCCGGTGCTCGACGACATCGGCCGGGCCCGCGAGCACGGAGAGCTCACCGGCGGCTTCAAGTCCGTCGCTGAGTCCCTGGCAGCGGTCACGGCCAAGCTCGGCCTTGAGCGCTTCGGGGAGACGGGCGATCCCTTCGACCCGACCGTGCACGAGGCGCTGATGCACTCCTACTCCGACAACGTCACCGAGCCGACCTGCGTGCAGCTTCTCCAGCCCGGCTACCGCGTCGGGCAGCGGATCCTGCGGCCGGCCAGGGTTGCCGTCGCCGAGCCCGGCGGCAGCCCGGAGGACGCTGACAGCGATGCTGACGGCGCCACCGACGGCTCGGATGGTTCCGCGGCCCGGCCCGGGCCGCCTGAGACCGACGGGGACTGACCTACGCCAGTGAGCACCAAGGACTTCCTGGAGAAGGACTATTACAAGGTCCTGGGAGTCTCCAAGAACGCGAACGCGGACGACATCAAGAAGTCATACCGCAAGCTCGCCCGCAAGTACCACCCGGACGCCAACAAGGGTGACGCCAAGGCCGAGGAGCGTTTCAAGGAGATCTCCGAGGCCTACAACGTCCTGTCCGACAGCAAGCGCCGGAAGGAGTACGACGACGCGCGCTCGCTGTTCGGCAGCGGTGGCCTCCGCACCCCCGGTGGTGCGGGCGGCCCTGGCGGCGGCTTCGGGTTCGACCTGGGCGACATCTTCGGCCAGCCCACCGGTACCGGCACCGGTGGCAGCAGTGACCGGCTGAGTGACCTGCTGGGCGGCATGTTCGGCGGCAGGCGGGGCACCCAGGCCCGGCCCCGGCGCGGTGCTGACGTGGAGACGGAAGCGTCGCTGTCGTTCGCGGATGCGCTCGACGGTGCCACGGTTTCGCTGCGGCTGGCCGGGGAGGGCCCCTGCCCGACCTGTCACGGGACCGGCGCCAAGAGCGGGACCGTGCCGAGGGTGTGCCCGATCTGCCAGGGCACCGGACAGGCCAGCCGGAACCTGGGCAGCTTCGCGTTCTCCGAGCCGTGCCGGGAATGCCGCGGCCGCGGCATGGTGGTGGATGACCCCTGCCCGGCATGCTCGGGCAGCGGGCGGGCCATGAGCAGCCGGACCATCTCCGCGCGCATCCCGGCCGGGGTGGCCGACGGCCAGCGGATCAGGCTCAAGGGCAAGGGCGCTCCCGGCGAGCGCGGCGGGCCGGCCGGGGACCTGTACGTCCGGGTCCACGTGGCCAACCATCCGGTGTTCGGCCGCTCGGGCCACAACCTGACCGTGACCGTGCCGGTGACGTTCCCGGAGGCGGCGCTCGGGGCCGAGATCAAGGTCCCGGCTCCGCGCGGCGGCCCGGTCAGCCTCCGGGTGCCGGCCGGCACCCCGAGCGGCCGGACGTTCCGGGTCCGCGGGCGGGGCGCGCGGAAGTCGGACGGGACCAACGGCGACCTGCTGGTCACAGTCCAGGTCCAGATACCGGGACAGCTGAACGGCCAGGCCCGGGATGCGCTGCAGGCCTTCCGCGACGCGACCGCCGGGCCGGATCCGAGGGAAGAGCTGCTGCAGCGGGCGAGGCAGCCATGAGACCAGGGCTGGCGGCAGCGCCGGAGGTGAGAGCATGAGCAGCCCGTTCGAGATGTCTGACGACACGCCGGTGTACGTGATCTCGGTGGCGGCTCAGCTCTCCGGGCTGCACCCGCAGACGCTGCGCGCCTACGACCGGGAGGGCCTGGTCTCGCCCGGCCGCAGCGCCGGGCGAGGCCGCCGCTACTCGCTCCGCGACATCCTGGTGCTGCGGGAAGTGCAGCGCCTTTCGCAGGAGACCGGCGCCAACCTGAACGGCATCAAGCGGATGCTTGCGCTCGAGGCCGAGCTGGAGCAGTCCCGGCAGCGGATCGCGCAGCTGCGCGCCGAGGCCGAGCAGCTGCGGGCGGAGCTGGAATCGACCCGGGCGGTCGCGGCCCGGCTGGCCGGCCTGCTGCGCCGGCGGGCGGGGGGCGCCCAGCTGGTGCCGGTGCGGGAACCGCGGGTATCCGGCCCGGCGCCGGCCAGCCCGGAGCCGCCGCCAGCCGCCAGCCGGGCCCGGGGCGAACTGCCAGCGGCCGGCCAGGCGTTCCCCGCCGAGTGACCGCACACCCACGCATGAGCAGGAACAGGAGCAACTGAGAACTACCGATGGACGAGAAGTTCACCCGCAAGAGCCGGGAAGCGCTGTCCGGCGCCGTCCAGCGGGCCAACACCGCGGGCAACCCGAACGTGGACCCGCTGCACCTGCTGGCCGCGCTGCTGGAAGAGCCGGGGGGGACGGCGGAGGCGCTGCTGCGAGCCGTCGACGCTGACCCGGGCGCGCTCCGGGCGCAGGCGGATGCCAGGCTGGCTGCGCTGCCGCGGGCGGCGGGCGCCACCGTGAGCGCTCCGGACATGTCCCGGCCGCTGATGCTGGCGCTCGCCACCGCTGGCAAGCGGGCGCGGGAGCTGTCGGACGAGTACGTGTCCATCGAGCACCTGCTGGTGGGCCTGGCAACCGACGGCGGCCAGGCGGCCGCGCTGCTGCGGGAGGCCGGGGCCGGGCCCGACGCGCTGCTGACCGCGTTCGAGAAGGTGCGCGGCAGCGCCCGGGTGACCTCGGAGGACCCGGAGTCGACGTACCAGGCGCTGGAGAAGTACGGCGTCGATTTCACCCAGGCCGCCCGCGACGGCAAGCTCGACCCGGTGATCGGCCGGGACGCCGAGATCCGGCGGGTGATCCAGGTCCTGTCCCGCCGCACCAAGAACAACCCGGTGCTGATTGGCGAGCCGGGAGTCGGCAAGACCGCCGTGGTGGAGGGGCTGGCGCAGCGGATCGTGGCCGGCGACGTCCCGGAGTCGCTGCGGGGCAAGCGGCTGGTCGCGCTGGACCTGGCGGCGATGGTGGCCGGCGCGAAGTACCGCGGCGAGTTCGAGGAACGGCTCAAGGCGGTGCTGACCGAGATCAAGGAGAGCGACGGCCAGGTCATCACGTTCATCGACGAGCTGCACACGGTTGTCGGGGCCGGGGCCGCCGAGGGCGCCATGGACGCCGGCAACATGCTCAAGCCGATGCTGGCCCGCGGTGAGCTGCGGATGGTGGGCGCCACCACGCTGGATGAGTACCGGGAGCGGATCGAGAAGGACCCGGCCCTGGAGCGCCGCTTCCAGCAGGTGATGGTGAGCGAGCCGTCCGGGGAGGACACGATCGCGATCCTGCGCGGCCTGAAGGGCCGCTACGAGGCGCACCACCAGGTGCAGATCTCGGATGCGGCGCTGGTTGCCGCGGCCACCCTGTCGGACCGCTACATCACGGGCCGGTTCCTGCCTGACAAGGCCATCGACCTGATCGACGAGGCCGCGTCCAGGCTCCGGATGGAGATCGACTCCCGCCCGGTGGAGATCGACGAGCTGCAGCGGGCCGTGGACCGGCTCAAGATGGAGGAGCTCGCGCTGGCCAAGGAATCGGACCCGGCCAGCAAGGAGCGGCTGGAGCGGCTGCGCGCCGACCTGGCCGACCGGCAGGAGGAGCTGACCGGGCTGGTCGCCCGCTGGGAGCGGGAGAAGGCCGGGCTGAACCGGGTCGGAGAGCTGAAGAAGCAGCTGGATGACCTGAAGGGGCAGCTGGAGCGCGCGGTGCGCGACCACGACCTGGAGAGCGCCTCCCGGCTGGACCACGGGGAGATTCCCACGCTGGAGCGGGAGATCGCGGAGGCCACCGCGGCCGGGCAGGCCCAAGCCGCCGCAGCGGACGGGTCCGGCGCGTCCAACGCGTCCGGCCCCTCCGGCCCGGATGGGTCCGGGTCCGGCCCCGAGGCCGGCGCGCCGATGGTCAAGGAGGAGGTCGGCCCGGACGACGTGGCGGATGTGGTGGCTTCCTGGACCGGGATCCCGGCGGGCCGCCTGCTCGAGGGCGAGACCGGCAAGCTGCTGCGGATGGAGGCCGAGCTCGGCAGGCGGCTGGTGGGGCAGTCCCGCGCGGTCACGGCGGTGTCGGACGCGGTCCGGCGGGCCCGGGCCGGGGTCGCCGACCCCGACCGGCCGACCGGCTCGTTCCTGTTCCTCGGGCCGACCGGGGTGGGCAAGACCGCGCTCGCCAAGGCGCTGGCCGAGTTCCTGTTCGACGACGAGCGCGCGATCATCCGGATCGACATGAGCGAGTACGGCGAGAAGCACTCGGTCGCCCGGCTGGTCGGCGCGCCGCCCGGCTACGTCGGCTACGAGGAGGGCGGCCAGCTCACCGAGGCGGTCCGGCGGCGCCCCTACTGCGTGATCCTGCTCGACGAGGTCGAGAAGGCGCACCCGGAGATCTTCGACCTGCTGCTACAGGTGCTGGACGACGGGAGGCTGACCGACGGCCAGGGCCGCACGGTCGACTTCCGCAACACGATCCTGATCCTGACATCCAACCTCGGCTCGCAGTTCATCGCCGACCCGGCACTGGACGAGAAGGCGAAGCGGGAGTCCGTGCTCGGCGTGGTCCGGGCCACGTTCAAGCCGGAGTTCCTGAACCGGCTCGACGACGTGATCCTGTTCGATGCGCTGTCCACCGAGGAACTGGCCGAGATCGTCGACCTGCAGATCGCGGCGCTGGCGCGGCGGCTCGCCGGGCGCCGGCTCACGATGTCCGTCGCCCCGGCGGCCAGGGAATGGCTGGCGCTGACCGGGTTCGACCCGGTGTTCGGCGCCCGGCCGCTGCGCCGCCTGGTCCAGTCGGCGATCGGCGACCAGCTGGCACGGGCACTGCTGTCCGGGGAGATCGCCGACGGCGACCGGGTGCTGGTCGACCTCGATGAGCAGGCCGACGCGCTCACCGTCCGCCGCGCCGAGGCCCCGGCGGCGGTCTGAGCCCGGCCCGCAGCCCGGCATCCGGGCCCGGCCGCTTCCGGCCGGACCTGCCGCGGGCCTGACCGGGTGCGGGCGGAGGCGTGCCGGGACTCAGCCGGCCCCGGAGGGCAGCTGGTCCAGCAGCCGGTCGTACCGGTCCTCGGGCAGACCGAGGTCGTTGCGGATCCGGTAGCGAAGGGTCAGCAGCAGCCGCAGCTCGGTGCGGTCACCGCCCTCTGGCAGGGTCAGCCGGGGCTCGTTCTCCTCACCGCCCGGGCCCGTCCCGGCATCACTTCCCGGTCCCGGGGCAGCTCGTCCCGTCGCTGCCTGCTCCTGCCCGGCCTGCCCGGCCGCCACGGCCGGGGGCCTGCCACCCAGGCACAGGTCCACCCCGGCAGTTGCCCAGACCAGGGCCTTCGCCAGCTCTGACCGTTCCACCAGCAGCTCGGCCACCTGATCACAGATTCGCGGGTCGGTGGGCGGCTGCGCCGCGAGCTCACCGATCAGCGACTCCGCCTGGTCCGTCCTGCCCAGCAGGAACATGGCCCGGGCCAGCGGGACCCGCGGATCGGTGGAAGCAGCTCCGCCATCGGCGATCGCGCGCTCGAACGCGTGCGCGGCGGCCCGCGGATCGTCGGCCAGCAGCCACTCTTCGCCTGCCCTGATGTACGCCTCCGACCGCGCCATCGAGTCGGACCTGGTGGCAGTATCGGCCAGCCTGGTCATTTCCAGCGCAGCCGACTGGTGATCCCCGGTACAGGCGGCGTCGAACTCGAGCGCGTCGAACGCCTCCCGGCTTAGCACTGCCACGAAAACAAACTACCCGGCCCCGCGGCGTGACAACACGCATAGCCGCGGGCCCGCCAGGCATCCCGCCCCCGGTCTGCCGCAGCTACCGGCGCGCGCGTTCCAGGGCGTCCCAGAACCCGCGCCGCAGCGCGTGCCGCACCTCGTCGTGCAGCAGCGAGTCGATCGGCAGCGCCGAGTCCTGCAGCAGCCTTGCTTCCAGGTCGGACGGCATCCGGGGCTTGCGGGCCAGCACCGCTTCCAGCCACAGCGCGGGCGCCTCGCGGGCCACTGACTGGCCGAAATCGAAGCCCTCGGCGTGAGCTGCCTGCACCGCGTCGGCCACCGACATCGCCATGGGCTGCGGCACCGGCGCGGGCGCAGCGGGATGCGGGCCGCTGTAGGGGCCCTGCGGCGGAACGAAGCCGGGGACGTGACCGCCGCCGGGAGCACCGGGGTAGGGCGCGCCACCATGATCGCCAGGCGGGGGGTACCGGCCGGGCGGAGGCGGAGGCGGATACCCGGGCGGAACGGGATAGGGGTAGGGCGCGCCGCGAGGCGGCTGCCCGCCCGGCCCCGGGCCGCCTGGCTGACCCGGCATCGG
>JAIRTY010000051.1 GCA_031254715.1 Nocardiopsaceae bacterium
CGCGGCCTCGCCGTCGCCCGCCTCTCCCACCACCGACATGTCGGACTGTGCGTCGAGCACCATCCGGAAGCCGGTGCGGACCAGTTCCTGGTCGTCCACCAGCACGACGCGGATGCTCATCCGGCACCGGTCAGGTTCGCCTCGGCCGGCACCAGCGGCAGCACCGCGGTCACCTCGAACCCGCCGCCCGGCCGCGGGCCCGCGGTCAGCGAGCCGCCGTACAGCGCCACCCGCTCCCGCATCCCGGCCAGGCCGTGGCCGGTTCCGTCGCTGGCGGCGGCGGCGCCGCGGCCGTCGTCGGTGATGGCCAGGGACAGGGCGTCCTCCCAGTACCGCAAGGTGACCTGCGCGGTCGCGGCCAGGCCGCCGTGCTTGCGGGTGTTGGTGAGCGACTCCTGCACGATCCGGTAGGCGGCCAGGGCCGCGCCGTCGGGCAGCGGCCTCGGCACCCCCTCGACCGTGAAGCTGACCGCCAGGCCCGCCGCCCGTGACTGCTCGAGCAGCTCGGAAAGCTGGCCCACGCCCGGCAGCGGGGCGAGCCCGGCCAGATCGCCGTCGCTGCGCAGCACCCCGAGCAGGCGCCGCATGTCGGCGAGGGCCCGACGGCCGGTGCCGGCGATCGTCACCAGCGCCTGCCGCGCCCGGTCCGGCTCGGCGGCCAGCGCGTAGGAGGCGCCGTCCGCCTGCACCACCATGACGCTGACGTGGTGGGCCACCACGTCGTGCAGTTCCCTGGCGATCCTGGCCCGCTCGGTCGCGGCGGCGACCTGGGCCAGCGCGTCCCGCTCGGCCTCCAGCCGGGCGGCCCGGTCCTCGAGGCTGGCGTAGTAGGCGCGCCGGTAGCGCATGGAGTCGCCGAGCACCCAGGCGATCAGCACCGGGCCGCCCAGGAAGGCCGCGCCGGTCAGCAGTTGCTCCGGCACGCCGACGGGGCCCGTGACCCACCGCAGCGTCGCTACCAGCGCGCCCAGCAGGCAGATCGCCAGCCCGGGGACGGACGTGCGGCGGGGGGTGTAGGCGGCCAGGGTGTACAGCAGCACGACCATGGCGGCGTCGGCCCCCCCGGCCCGCAGCCCGGTCAGCACCTGGGCCGCGCCGACCACGGCCGCCACGCCGAACGCGGCGGCCGGGTAGCTACGGCGGAACACGATCGGGACCGACATCCCGAGCGCCAGCGGGAGATGGAGCAGCAGCCCCCTGGTCCCCCAGGAGGCGAGGCCGCCGAACGCGAGGACGGCGGCCAGCACGCCGTCCACCAGCCGCGGGTGGCAGCGTATCCAGGCATACACGGCGGACACGCGACCAGCGTAGATGGCCGCGGGCGCGCCGGTCGTCATCCTGCGAGCGGTTCCCGCCTCATCCTCCCGGCTGACGCCGGCAGCCGGGCCGGTGTCACCCCGCGAGCGGGCTGGCCGGCAGCGGGGTCTCGGTGACGCCGCCGGGCCCGCCGGGCGTGACCCGGTACCCGCGCGCGCCGGGCAGCCCGCTCACGATCCCGGTCAGCGTGCCGCCGGTGAAGTGGGCGCCTGCCCCGTCGTCACAGGCGATCCCGGCGGCCAGCGTCCCGTCAGCGACCAGCGAGGTGAAGGCAGGCCGGCGCCGCGGCTCGGCGTCGTAGTGCGGGCAGTAGCTGCCGGGCAGCAGGCCGAGACCGGCCGTGAACGGGCGCAGGTCCGGGCCGAACGAGTCGGTGGTGCCGCCCTCGAACCAGCAGATCGCGCCCGCGCTCACGCCGGTCAGCACGATGCCGGACTCCCAGGCGGCGCGCATGACCGGAGGCAGGCCGTGCACCCGCCAGACCGCGAGCAGGTTGGCCACGCTGCCCCCGCCCACGAAGATCACGTCCTGCGACAGCAGCAGGTCCGCCGGGTCGGCCACGTTCGGCATCGGGAACAGGGCCAGGTGGGTCACCTCGCACCCGGTCGCGCTCAGCCGCGCCCGGTACCGTTCCACCGCGGCGGGGTCGTCGCCGCCGGCGGTGGCCAGCAGGCAGATCCGGGGCCGGGGGCGCCCGGTGAGGCCCGCCAGGTAAGCCAGATACGGCCGGAGCGAGGGATCGGGCGAGTCGGGCCTGGGCAGGCCGCCGAAGGCCACCACGTGCCGCTGCCCGTCCGCTGCCACGCCCGGCACGGTAGCGGCCGGCTGCCGCGCCGGCAACCGGCGGCAACCGGCTGGCCGCTATCGTTCGGTGCCGTGGCCGATTGCGTGTTCTGCGCCATCGCCGCCGGGGAAGTCCCGGCGCAGGTGGTGCTGGCGGACGAGGAGGCGGTGGCGTTCCTGGACGCCCGGCCGCTGTTCAAGGGGCACGTGCTGGTGCTGCCGCGGCGGCACGTGGAGACCCTCCCGGATCTGCCGGAGGAGCAGGTCGGGCCGCTGTTCACCCGGGTCCGCCTGGTCAGCGCGGTGATGCCGGCCGCGCTCGGCGCGCAGGGCAGCTTCGTGGCGCTCAACAACACGGTCAGCCAGAGCGTGCCGCACCTGCACGTGCACGTGGTCCCCCGCACGCGGGGGGACGGGCTGCGGGGGTTCTTCTGGCCGCGGCAGAAGTACGACAGCGAGGCCGAGGCGGCCTCCTATGCGCAGCGGATCAGGGAGGCACTGGACCAGGTCCGGTTATCGGGCGCCCCCGCCCGGCTGCGGGCGCTCTTATCTCTCTGGCAGATGTCATTGGGGGCACGATTTGGCTGCTGCGGCGTGAGCGCACCACCCGGGACGGTGCAGGATGGAGGAATGAGGGATACCCGAACCACGGCCGACGAGCTGCGGTCGGCGATCGAGCGAAGCGGTTATTACCCGGGCGTGGTGTCCGACGCGGTGTGGTCAGCGCTGGGCCCGGAGCCGGTGGTCTCGTTCGTCGTGCACCACGATGCGCTGTTCGACCCGGCGATGGAGGTCCGCCGGCACATGACCGTGCTGGTCCTGACGCCGACCCGGCTGGTCTACTCGCACACCGATGAGAACCCGGCCGAGGAGCCGGAGACCCGCCCGCAGGCGGAGACGAGCACCGAAGCGGTGCGGTGCGAGCGGATCTCGTCGGTGGCGGTGACGCGGGTGGTCCCCGACCCCGCCTCCTACGTCCCCGGCGTGACTACGCCCGGCGAGGTCATGCTGACCGTCGGCTGGAACGTGCTGGCGCACGTGGAAATCGAGCCAGCCCATTGCGGCGACGAGAACTGCGAGGCTGACCACGGCTACAGCGGCACCATCACCGCCGATGACTTCTCGATCCGGGTGAGCGAGGCAGCCGACGGCGCCGAGGCCGTGCGCCAGGTGCTTGCGTTCGCGGAAGCGCTCGCCGAAGCCACCTCTCACGCGGATCGCTGACGGGCGCGGGCATGACCGATGAGCCGATGGCCCCGCCCGTGCTGCCGAACTACGACGAGGGCACCCTCCCCGACCTGGCGACCTCCCTGCTCGCCGCGCTCGGCGCGAGGGGCGAAGCTAACCCGCTGGGGCTGCCCCGCGCCCGCCGGATCTGCCTGCTGGTCGTGGACGGCCTCGGCTGGGAACTGCTGCGCGATCATCCGGCGGCGGCGCCGTTCCTGTCCGAGCTGGCGCTCACCGCGCGGCCGCTGACCGCCGGGTTCCCCGCCACCACCGTCACCAGCCTGACCTCGCTGGGCACCGGGCGCCCGCCGGGCCAGCACGGCCTGCTCGGCTACCAGGTCCGGGTGCCCGGCCGGGAGGTGCTGCTGAACGGCCTGCGCTGGAATGCCGACGTGGACCCGGTCGTGTGGCAGCCGAAGCCGACGGTCTATGAGCGGGCAGCGACGGCGGGCATCGACGCGTTCCGGGTGGCGGGTGCGAAGCTGGAGAAGACCGGGCTGTCGAAGGCCGCCATGCGCGGCAACAGCTACCGGCCTGCCGACAGCCTGGGCGGGCTGGTCGCGCAGGCCGCCGGCGCGCTGCGGGAGTCCAGCCGGGCGCTGGTCAGCGTCTACCACGGGCAGCTCGACAGCACCGGGCACGCGTTCGGCTGCCGCTCCGACGCCTGGCGGTACGAGCTGGGGCACGTGGACAAGCTGGCCGAGCAGCTGGCCGGCTCGCTGCCGGAAGCGACCACGATGTACGTGACCGCCGATCACGGCATGGTGGACGTGCTGCCCGACGACCGGATCGACGCCGACACCGTCCCCGGCATGCGGGACGGGGTGGCGCTGCTCGGCGGCGAGCCCCGGGCCCGGCACGTGTACACCGCGGCGGGCGCGGCCCATGACGTGCTCGCCGCCTGGCGGGAGATCCTCAGCGAGCGGGCCTGGGTGCTGTCGCGGGAGGAGGCGATCGCCGCCGGGTGGTTCGGCCCGGTCGATCCGGCGCTGGCGGACCGGATCGGTGACGTGGTCGCCGCCCCCGTCGGCGGCCTGGCGGTCGTGGCCAGCAGCGCCGAGCCGCTGGAGACCGCGCTCATCGGCATGCACGGCTCGCTGACCGCCGCCGACCAGTTCGTGCCGCTGCTGATGCACGCCAGTGCGTAACCGGGCCGTCGGCATCGCGTTATCCACAGCACGGTCCACCGGAAGCCGCGAATGACTGACAGGTCATCCACAGGAATCGCCCAGTTACCCACAGGCCGGCCCGCTGGCTGTGCATACGGTCGCCGGGGGGACGGTGACCGGGAAGGAGGCAGCCGTGCAGCCACTGGCCGATGCCGCCACCGTGGCGGGCGAACTGAATGGTGACCGGCCGCCGGCGCTGCTCGACGTCCGCTGGCGGCTAGGCGGGCCGCCCGGCGTCAGCGACTACC
>JAIRTY010000071.1 GCA_031254715.1 Nocardiopsaceae bacterium
CTTTTATTGATTAATATGGGAATTGTAATAGATTCGGGGGCTTGAAGGTCAAGTTGTTTTTCCGGAAATATATTTTCCCGGAAATACGGGGGAAAAATGCGCGCGGCGCGTCCGTCCGCGTAAAAAAACCTTAACACCCTTGAATGTTCGCCCCCCGTGAGGTATAATACGGGAAAAGGGGGGGGTTGTCCCCCCGGGCCAGCACAGTATTTGCGACCTCACGGTGAGCACCGCGCTGTCCGGCGACTTCGCCGCCACCTACCTGACCGGGGACAACACCGGGGTGCTGACCACCGACGCGCAGAAGAACGCGGTCTACGCGCTGGCGCGGCAGCAGGCGCCGCTCCCGGCCGAGGAGTTCGGCCAGCGGCTCGGACGGCATTTTGTGAGCGCCGCGCCGGTGCAGCGCGCCCGGGTCCGGGCCGAGCAGCACGGCTGGCGCCGCCTTGACGCAGCGGGCGCTCCCCACCCGCATTCATTCGAACGGCAGTCCGGCACCCGGATCGCCAGCGTGATGGTTCAGGCCGGCGGGGGGAGCGAGGTCGTCGCCGGAACGGGGGATCTGGTGCTGCTGAAGTCGTCAGGGTCGGAGTTCAAAGACTTCCTGCGGGACGAGTACACCACCCTGGCCCCGGCGAGCGACCGGATCCTCGCCACGGTGGTGGACGCCCGCTGGCGGTTCGCGGTCACGCCGCCGGACTGGGACGCCTCGTTCGCCGCCGCGACCGGGGCGCTGCGGGAGGCGTTCGCCCTCACCTACAGCAGGTCACTGCAGCAGACCCTGTACGTAATGGGGGAGGCGGTCCTCGCCGCCTGCCCGGAGGCCTGCGAGGTGCGGTTGTCGCTGCCGAACAAGCACCACTTCCTGGTGGACCTCAGCCCGTTCGGGCTGGATAATCCCGGCACCGTGTTCCACGCGGCCGATCGCCCGTACGGGCTGATCGAGGGAACCGTGCTGCGCCCGGATGCCCCGCCCGGCGACCCCGATCACGACTGGTGACCTCATGCTGACGACTCCGCAGCCGCCCGGGCCGGAGGCCGCCGACCTGCTCGTGTCCGGCGCCAAGCTGGTGGCAGCCTGCGACGAGGACCACCGGGAGCTGCCAGGCGGCTGGGTGGCGATCACCGGCGGCCTCGTCAGCGCGGTCGGAGCGGCCGCGGACCAGCCGCCGCCGGCCCGCGAGATCCTGGACGCCACCGGCTGCCTCGTCACGCCGGGGCTGGTCAACACGCACCACCACCTGTACCAGAACCTCACCCGGTCCTATGCGCCGGTCGTGAGCAGCGGCCTGTTCCCGTGGCTGTCCGGGCTCTACCCGCTCTGGGCGCGGCTGGATGAGGAATCCGCCTACCTGTCGGCCTGGGTAGGCCTGGCCGAGCTGGCCCTGGGCGGCTGCACCACCAGCACCGACCATCTGTACGTGGCCCCGCGCGGCGGCGGTGACCTGTGGTCGGCCGAGATCGCGGCCGCGCGGGAGGTTGGCCTGCGGTTCCACCCGACCCGGGGGTCGATGACCATTTCCTCGCAGGCCGGTGGCGGGCTGCCGCCGCCGTCGGTGGTGCAGGACGACGACCAGGTGCTGGCCGACAGCGAGCGGCTGGTCGCCGCGCATCATGACCCGTCCTGGGGGGCGATGGTGCGGATCGCGCTCGCTCCCTGCTCCCCGTTCAGCGTGACGCCGGAACTGATGCGGCAGACCGCCGAACTGGCCGAGCGGCTCGACGTCCGGCTGCACACCCACCTGGCCGAGGACCCGGACGAGGACCGCTACTGCCTGGAGACCTTCGGCCGTCGTCCGGTCGAGCAGTTCGCTGAGGTCGGGTGGCTGACCGGGCGCTCCTGGGTGGCGCATTGCGTCTACCCGAGCACCGCCGAGGCGCAGCGGCTGGGCGCGGCGGGGGTGGGCGTGGCGCACTGCCCCAGCTCCAACATGCTGCTGGCCGGCGGCGGGTTCGCGCCGGTGCGGGAGCTGCGCGCGGCGGGGAGCCCGGTCGGGCTCGGCTGCGACGGGTCGTCCTCGGCCGACAGCGCCTCGCTGTGGATCGAGGCGCGGGCGGCGCTGCTGCTCGGCAGGCAGCGCCGGGGGCCGTCCGGGATGACCGCCAGGGACGTGCTGGACATGGCGACCCGCGGTGGCGCGGGCTGCCTCGGCCGGTCCGGTGAGATCGGGCAGCTGTCCGCCGGCGCGATGGCCGACCTGGTGTGCTGGCCGCAGGAAGGCGTCGCCTTCGCCGGCGCGCTGACCGATCCGGTCGAGGCCTGGCTGCGGTGCGGCCCCGTCTCGGCGCGGCACACGGTGGTCGCCGGGCGGGTGATCGTGCGCGACGGCGCGCTGGCCGTGCCAGGCGCCGAGGACGTGCTGGCCCGGCACGCCGTCGCCGCCGCCCGCATCCAGGCCCCGGCCCCCTGACCCGGGCCCGCGCCGGTCAGGGATCTTGGTCAAGTCCGGCATAATGGTTCGAAGCGGTCACGGCGGGCAGGACTGACGCAAGGTAATCCAGGTGATCGTGCGGAGGCAGGCATGCTAGCGGCGTTGCTGCTGGCCGGGATCGTGGCGGCGCCGCTGGGCTCGGCCGGGCTGTTCGTCTCGGCCCGGCGGCAGTGGCGAACCGGCGGGATCGTGCCCGCGGTGCGGCGGCTGGCTCTGGCGCTGGCCGGGACGGTGCTGCTGGCGGCGGTGGTGGCCGGGGTCCTTGACCTGCTCGGGGTCGGCAGGCACCGGCTGACGGACGCGGTCGCTGGCTTGGTGGTCGCCAGCGGGGCCTGGCTGCCGGCCACCCGGCGCTGGAACGCCCGGGCGCACCTGTGCTGGTCCACCAGCGTGTTCCTGTTCGTGGTCTACCTGGCGTTCGCGCTGAACTGGACGTTCGCCAGCAACCTGGGCCCGGCCAGCACCGCGGGCGGCTTACTGCTGTGGGTGCTTGAGGTCTTCGCCGCGCTGCTGTCCTGCGCCTACCTGTGGGAGATCTGCGACGCGCTGGGCACCGAGCACTGGCGGCGGCGGGTCACCCCGCGGATGACGCCCGCCGAGCTGCCCGCCGACCCGCCGATGGTCAGCCTGCACGTCCCGGCGCACAACGAGCCGCCGGAGATGGTCATCGACACCCTGAGCTGGCTGCTGCGCCTCGATTATCCCCGGTACGAGGTCATCCTCATCGACGACAACACCGACGACGAGCGGCTGTGGCGGCCGGTCGAGCAGTGGTGTGAACGGCACGGGGTCAAGTTCGCGCACCTGGCGGACTGGCCGGGCTACAAGTCCGGGGCGCTCAACTATGCCCTGCGCCAGCTCACCGACCCGGCCGCCGAGCTCATCGGGGTGGTGGACTCCGACTACCGGATCGAGCCCGGCTTCCTGCGCCGCTGCGTCGCTGCTTTCACCGACTCGTGGATCGGCTTCGTGCAGGCGCCGCAGGACTACCGCGACTGGCAGCACGCTCCCTACTACCGGCGCCTCTACTACTCCTACAAATACTTCTTCGCCGTGTCCCAGCCGTCTCGGAACGAGCACGACGGGGCGATCTTCGCCGGCACGATGGGCCTGATCCGGCGGGTCGCGCTGGACGAGCTCGGCGGCTGGGACGAGTGGTGCATCACCGAAGACGCCGAGCTCTCGCTGCGGCTGCTGCGGGCGGGCTGGTCCGGGCTCCACGTGGACCAGTCGTGGGGGCACGGGATCATGCCACTGACGTTCGAAGCGCTGAAGGGCCAGCGGTACCGGTGGTGCTTCGGCGGCATCCAGATCCTGCGGATGCACTTCCGCTCGCTGCTGCCAGGGCGCGAGAGCCGGCAGAACCATCTGCGCCCCGCCCAGCGCTGGGCGTACCTGGCCGGCGGGATCCAGTGGTACGGCGACCTGCTCGGCCTGATCTTCCTCGTCTTCCTGCTGGCCGGTGCCTTCAACCTGGCCACCGGCGGCGGCGAGCTATTCCGCAAGCTGACCTTGTTCCTGGTGGCGGCGGTGCCGGTGATGGTCGGACTCGGGCTGGTGCGGGCGGTGGCGTTGCTGCGCCGCGGCACCGGGGCCACCTGGCGGGACGCGCTGGGCGCGTTCTTCATCTGGCAGTCCACGTCGCTGGTGGTGGCGCGCGCCTCGGTACTGGGGCTGTTCGCCCGGAAGGCGGCCTTCCTGCGCACTCCCAAGACCAGCGAGCGGGCCAAGTGGTGGGAGGCGCTGCGCGCCAACTGGGGGGAGACCACGCTGGCGCTGCTGGGAACGGCCGGCATCGTTGGCGCGCTCACCCGCGCCACGCAGCTCAGCGGGCCGCTGCTGGCCGCCCTGCTGCTGTTCCCCACCCTGGGCATGGCGGCGGCGCCGTTCAACAGCTGGGCCGCCCAGCGGGCCGGCCTCCCGGCGTGGCTGCGCGAGCGCAGGAGCACCGAGTACCGGCGTGACCGGCGGGCGTTCGCGGCCGGGATGGCCGCTGGCGGGGTGGTCACGGTGGCGGGCGTGGTCGCGGCCGTGGTGGCGCTGATGCTGGCGCCGAGCCGGCATCCGGTGCAATCGCCGAACCTGGTCGGGCCGGCTTCCAGCGGTCACGCCACGGCGCCGGCGAGTTCCCCGCCTGCCAGCACCCCGGCCACGCCCACGCCGTCCGTGTCGCCGTCGTCCGTCCCGGGCTCGTCGCCGGCGACGACCCCGCCGGCCACGAACCCCGCGCCGAGCCCGACGCCCACCCCCACGGGCTCGGTCACCCCCGCACCGTCGCCCACCGGCTGACCGGGCTGGCCCATTCATGATCGTGGGGGATCAGCCGGGCCGCCGTCCGACCGATGCGCCACGATCATGCGGAACGGGTGCGGCTGGCGGCCGGGGCGGTTGCTCCGGCGACGGCCGTGAGTTCGGTCACAGAGCGGGAATCCGCACGGGGCAATCCGGTGCAACGCCATCGTTTGTCAGATAGCGTCCCGTTTGACCGTTCTCTCCGCACTGTCGTACCCCCCGAGGCTGAGCTGAGAGCCTGGATCAGCAACCGGACCGGCAAGGGCATGCCCGGCTGGCGGCCGCGCCTGCGGCCGGCCGTGGCCACGGCCCTGGTGCTGTCGTTCGCCGCGACGGGTCTTGACTGCCAGGCGGCCCGCGGGCCGTCCGGCCCGGGGGCGGTCGCGACGGTGTTCACGACGGGCGCGGCCGCGGCCGCGGCGGACTT
>JAIRTY010000142.1 GCA_031254715.1 Nocardiopsaceae bacterium
CTACCGGCAGGCCCAGCTCGCTCGCCGGACCGTGCCCGCCGAGCGCGCCGAGGTCGCCGCACTGCAGGAGCGGCTGCCGGACGCCCTGCTGCTCAGCGCGCCGGAGCTGGCGCAGCAACTCGCTGACAACTGGCTCGCCGGCCTGCTGGCGGTCGGGCCGGCCGAGCGCCAGCTGCTGCTGGGGACGCTGCAGATCTGGGTGGCCACCGGCGGTTCGATCAAACGCACCGCCGACGCCGCGTGCTGCCACCGCAACACGGTCCTGAACCGGCTGCGGCGGATGGAGGCAATCACCGGTCACGACCTCGCCGATCCCGGTTGCCTGGTGGAGGTGGCGCTGGCGCTGCGCGCCGCTGCGCTGCTGCCGTCCGCGCGGGACTGACTGGTCGCCGGCGGGCCTTCGCTGTGCATTCTGCACAGCGAGAAACCGGCAAGAGTGGGCGGAAAGACGATGGTCACTCACCGTCTGCCCTGGGACACTCTCCGATCATCGAGAGGACGCCCCCATGGCCAAGCACCGTTACTCTCCGGACGTTCCGGCCTTATCATCAGCTTTCGGCCGCCGCCGGTTCCTCGGGTACCTGATCGCAGCCCCGACGCTGGCCGTGGGCGTGTTCGGCGTTGTGCAGGCGGACACCCCGGCGGCCGACGCGTCGGTCCCCTCACCGCCGCAACCGGAAGAGATCTTCGATCTCGGCGACCTGCAGAACCTGGCCGCCGCGCCGACGTCGCACCTGATCTCGGTCCGGGTCAACCCGGACGGCACGGCCTCGTTCGCCGCCCACCGCGCGGAGGTCGGCCAGGGCATGACCACCGCGGTCGCGATGATGATCGCGGAGGAGCTTGACCTGCCGCTGGACAAAGTGACCATCACCCTGGCCGATGCGCGCCCGGAACTGGTCTTCAACCAGCTCACTGGCGGCTCCAACTCGATGCGCAGCATCTACCTCCCGGTTCGCACGGCCGCGGCGATCGCACGGCAGCAACTGGTCGCCGCCGCGGCGCGGGAGTGGAACCTGGACCCCTCCGCCCTGAGTACCGCCAACGGCGTAGTGACCGGCCCGGGCGGACGTCGCGCCAGCTACGGGTCGCTGGCCGCGGCCGCGGCCAGCGACAAGACAACGCCGGTGCCGGCCCCGCCGCTGAAGCCGTCCTCGCAGTTCACGGTCCTGGGCACCCCGCAGAGCCGGATCGACGCGCTGGACATCGTGACCGGCAAGAAATCGTTCGGAATGGATATCCAGGTCCCGGGCGCGCTGCCGACGATGGTGCGCCGGCCGCCGACGATCAACGGGACGGTCGCGTCGGTCAACAACACGGCAGCGGTCCGGGCCATGCCGGGCGTCACCGACATCGCGGTCATCTCCCACGGCGTGGCGGTGCGTGCGCGCACGTTCGGCCAGTGCATCGATGCGATCCGGGCACTGGACGTGACCTGGGGCCCAGGGACCGTGGACGACACATCCGATGCGACGGTCCTGGCGGCGCTCAAGGCCGCTGAGCTGCCGCTGGTGGTGCCGCCGCTGACGGTCACGTCGGTCAATGCCGACTTCACCTTCGCCTTCGCCAGTAACAGCCCGCTGGAGCCGGACAACGCCATAGCCGACGTTCGCTCCGGCAGCGCCGAGATCTGGTCCGCCCTCAAGGTGCCGATCGACGCGCAGCAAGCCATCGCCGCGATGCTCGGCATGCCGCAGGACGCCGTGACCGTCCATGTGGTCCAGGGAGGCGGGTCGTTCGGGCGGCACCTGTTCCACAACGTGGCCGCCGAGGCGGCCGAGGCATCCCAGCGGATGGGCAAGCCGGTCAAGCTGATGTGGTCGCGTACCGACGACTTCCGGCAGGGCCGCACCCATCCCATGTGCACGTCCCGGGTCCGCGCGAACCTGTTGCTCGGCAACGTGGTCAGCTACGAGCAGCGGCACACCAGCGTGCAGACCGACTTCAGTCACGGCCTGGGCGAGATGATCACAGCCACGGCCGCGAAGCTGCCGGTCGGGGGCAACCTCAGCTTCGCCGAGACGATCTTCGAGCTGAGCCAGTCCTCGCCCTACAACTTCGGGGTGACCACGCAACTGCTGAACGAGGTGCCACTGCGGTTCAACACCGGCAGCATGCGCAACATCTACTCGCCGAACGTGGTGTGCGCGCAGGAACTGGTCGTGGACCGGATCGCCGCCAAGATGGGCAAGGACCCGGTGGCGTTCCGGCGCCGGTACCTCAAGGACAGCCGCGTGCTGGCGGTACTGAACAAGGCGGCCGAGGCCGGCAACTGGGGGGCGGCGCTGCCCGCGGGCATGGCGCAGGGGATCGCGGTGCATTCGGAATACCAGGCTGCGATCGCGTGCCTGGTCCAGATCGACTGCACGCCGGCGACGGTGAACCGGCAGATCCAGGACGGGGTGGGCGGCCCTCGCGTCACCAAGGCCCTGGTCGTGGTGGATCCCGGCTTCGCCATCAACCCGCGGGGCCTGGAAGCCCAGATGATCGGCGGGATGAACGACGGCATCGCCCTGGCCCTGACCTCCAGCCTGCACATCAGCAACGGCATTCCGCTCGAGGGAAGCTGGGACAACTACTTCTACACGCGGCAGTGGAACACCCCGCTGGACATGCAAGTCATCGTGATGCCCGCGACCAGCGATTCGCCCAGCGGAGCAGGCGAGCTAGGTGTCGCCCCGGCGTTCGCCGCGGTCGCCTGCGCGTATGCCCGCGCCACCGGCACGATGCCGACCTCGTTCCCGATCAACCACGGCACCCTCGGCTTCACGCCCTATCCGCTCGAACCCTCCACCCCGCCGTCGCCCACCGACGGCCTCGACAACGCCTACTGAGCTCGCTCGCCACGCCTACCCGGCTCGCCCGTGCCTGAAGAGGAGCGCCCGTGCCTACCTATAGCTTCATCCTCAACGGCACCCCGGTCAGCATCGACGTCGAAGGTGACGTACGGCTGCTGTGGGTGCTGCGTGACCTGCTCGGCGTTACCGGGCCGAAGTACGGCTGCGGGCTGGAGGTGTGCAAGGCCTGCACGTCGCACATCAACGGCAAGGCATTCAACCCCTGCTCCGTCCCGGTCTCCCAGATCCAGCCCTCCGACGAGATCACCACGATCGAGGGCCTGGCTTCGACAGCCGGCCAGGACCTGCATCCGATGCAGCAGGCATGGCTTGACCATGACGTGGCCCAGTGCGGCTACTGCCAGCCCGGCCAGATCATGGCCGCCGTGGCCACGGTCAGGAAAGTCCGGGCCGAGGGCCGCGAGATCACCGATGCCGACCTCGACGGAATCCGCAACATCTGCCGGTGCGGCACCTACTCCCGGATCCGGGCAGCCATCAAAGCAGGCGCCCAGAACATGTGAGGCCAGCCGATAGGCCATCCTGGTTCTGAAAGGCTCCCGCTCGGAGGCGCGCCGAGCGCAGGTGGCCGAGGAGGGAGCCACGGTGCTGGGCGGGATACCCGGGCCGCCGGGAGCGCCGTGACGACGGGCCGCGCCCGAATACGGAAGGCTGGCAGGCAGCCGGTCGCGCGCGCCCCCGGTGACCGGCTGGCGGTCACCGTGATGACCATCTCGCACGGGATCCAGCACGTCTACGTCGGCGGGCTCGCGGTGGCCTACCCGTTCGTGGTCGCGCAATTTCACGTCTCCTACGCCGTGCTCGGGATCATGCTGACGGTGGCAGGCATCATCGGCGGTTTCCTCCAGGGAGCCGCCGGGTTGCTGCGCAGGTTCAGCACCCGGGCGGTACTGGGTGCCCAGAATGCGGGGCTGGCGGGCGCCTCCTGGCTAGGGGCCGTCGCGCCCGGGTTCGTGGTGTTCGGCGCGGCTCGGACGCTCGGGGGGGCAGTGAGCTGGCCGCAGCACCCGGTCGGCTCCGCCTACCTGTCGCAGCGGTTCCCGCACCGCCGCGCCACGGTTCTGAGCTGGCATGTCGCGGGCGGCAGCGCGGGGACGGTCGCCGCACCGCTGCTCGTCTCCGCGGTGATCGCGGTGGCGGGCTGGCGCTGGGCGCTCGGTGCCCTGGGCGTGGCACTGCTGGCGGGCGGCCTGCTCGTATGGCTGGCGCTGCCGCGGGACTCCGCGGCTGCCCCGGCAGCGGGGCGGCCAGAAGCCGCACCAGTGCCGCTGCGCCGCCTGCTGCGCCGCCGCCAAGTGGCCGCTGTGCTGGCCGCGTCCACCATCGCCGCCGGCGGCCGGGGCCTGGGCACCCTCACCACCTACATTCCGGCCTATCTCCGGAGCGGGCTGCACCTGCCGACGCTCACTGTCGGGACGTTGTTCACGATTGTCGTGGCCGCGAGCGTGGCAGGCCCGGTCGCCGGAGGCCACCTGGCGGACCGGTTCGGCCGGTCCCGGACGCTGGTCATCACCTATCTCGGCGGCGCTGCGGCGCTCGCCGGCTTCGGTTATGCCGGTGGCAGCGTCATTGCGCTCGGGGTGCTCGGTGCGTGCGTCGGTGTCCTGGCCTACACCGAGTCGCCGCTGCTGCAAGCCCTGTTCTCCGACCTGACCGACGACGGCGCCGCCCGGACGGCATTCGGCGCGTTCTTCGCGCTGGCCTACGGGATCGGCTCGTTGTGGACGGCGATCATCGGCTGGATCATCACCGCGGCCGGTTTCCCGGCGGCGTTCGCGACCATGGCCGGCTCGTTCGTGGTGGCAGCGGCGATCATCCAGCGGCTGGTCCGGTGACCCGAAGCGCGGTCCTCAGGTCATGGCCTTGCTGAGGACGCAGGCTGGTCCTTAGCAATATCGCGCGTCTGCCAGGGCCATCGCCCGCTTATCTCGACCTCCAGCGAGAAGCTCAGGAAGGTGCGGATAAGGACGATCGACGCCAGTATCGCCACGCTGGTCAGGTTGGGCGAGGCGGCGACGGTACGGACGATGTCGCCGGCCACGAGCAGTTCCAGGCCGAGCAGGATGGTCTGGGCAAGCCGCTGGCGGAAACGCCGGTAGACATCACGCTCCCGCCGAGACAGCTGGACGGCGCAGTCCACGAACGCGATCGCGGCACCGGCCACGATGACCACGACCCCCGCGACATCGATGGCCATCCCGATCTTCTCGATCACGTCGTTGTAAGCCATCTCGCTCCCCGTCGAATTGATGGCCACCCGGCCCGCTCATCCAGCATCGGAGAATTGCCCCACGTCACCGAGTACGACATCCTGAACGCGAAGATCCAGGGCGAGTTCACCTGGCACCGGCGCGCAGAGAGCCGATCCGGAAGGCGCCCGGCTCTTGACGAGACGCACAGAGGCCGGTTTCATTCCACATTCCCGGCCGAAGCCCTGGCGACACAGGAACCCATGGCAGGGTTCAGAGACAGCCGCTCTCACAAGAACTGGCTCCGGTTCTGCCATCACCAGCGAGCAGGTCATGGCCGGGCCCGGGGCGGGGTGGCCCCCGCGAAATCGGTCCGGCCAGACTGGTTGCGAGTGGATCGTGGTGATCAGGAACGGAGCTGGTGATCATGGACCGGCCGGCCGGGAGCTTGCTGTCGGTGAACGTGGGCCTGCCGCAGGACGTGACCTGGCAAGGCCGGACGGTACGAACGGCGGTGTGGAAGCAGCCGGTCGCAGGCCCGCAGATGGTGCGGCGGCTCAACATCGACGGCGACGGGCAGGGCGATCTGGCCGGGCACGGCGGGGAGCACCGGGCGGTGTTCGTGTACCAGACCGGCTCCTACCGGTACTGGCAGGAGCAACTGGGCCGCGACGACTTCAGCTACGGCCAGTTCGGGGAGAACTTCACCATCGACGGCCTTGCCGACGACCAGGTGTGTATCGGCGACCGGTACCGGATCGGGGAGGCGCTGTTCGAGGTGACCCAGCCGCGGGTCACCTGCTACCGGGTGGGCATCCGGATGGATAACCCGCAGATCCCGGCGCTGCTGATCTCCCATCACCGGCCCGGGTTCTACTTCCGGGTGCTGCGCGAGGGCGTCGTCCAGGCCGGGGACGAGATCGTGCAGGTAGCCGCAGGACCAGAAGCGATGACGGTCGCGGAGGTGGACGCGCTGCTGTATCTGCCGGGGCACCCCCGGCAGCAGGTGGAGCGGGCAATGCGGATTCCCGCGTTGCCCGGCGGGTGGCGGGACTCGTTCCAGGCGATGCTCGGTCAGCCGGAGGCACCGCCCGGGGCGGGGGGCAACGCGGGCCTGGCGGCGGTGAGCCCGCCGCCGGCCTGGCCAGGGTTCCGCCCGCTCGCGGTGACGGCGATCGAGCGGGAGAGCGAGTCGATCGTCTCGGTCTGCCTGGCCGATCCGGCGGGAGCAGCCGTTCCGGCGGCCCTGCCCGGACAGTTCCTGACCATGCGCCTGAAGGCGGGCGCCGGATCGCAGCTGCTGCGCAGCTACTCGCTGTCGGGGGAGCCGGGTGCCGATACCTACCGGATCAGCGTCAAGCGGGAGCCGCACGGCGCGGGGAGCCGCTTCCTGAGCACTCGCGTGCACCCTGGCGACGTGCTCGAGGCTGCCGCGCCACGCGGCGCCTTCGTCCTGCAGCCGGGAGACTCGCCGGTCCTGCTGATCAGCGCGGGCGTCGGCGCGACCCCGGTGCTGGCCATGCTGCACGAGCTGGCCCGCACCCGGTCACGTCGCGACGTGTGGTGGCTGCACGGCGCCCGCAGCGGGGCCGAGGAGCCGTTCGCGGCGGAGGCCAGGTCGCTGCTGGCCCGGCTGGCCAGCGGGCACCAGCACATCTGCTTCAGCGACCCGGGGCCGGAGGATGTGGAAGGACGCGACTACCAGACGCGAGGGCGGCTGTCGGCATCCGTTCTCGCCGCCCTGAACCTGCCGCGCGACGCCGAAGCCTATCTCTGCGGCCCGGCAGCGTTCATGGCGGATGTGTCGGCCGCCCTGGCCGCCGCCGGCATCGGCCACGTCCGTACCGAGATCTTCGGCGCCGCGCCTGCGCAAACGCCGGGTATCGCGGCCACTGCACCGCAGCCGCCGCATCGGCCTCCGGGGGCGCCGGGTGACGGCCCCCAGGTCGCGTTCGCGCGCAGCGGCCTGACGGTTCCCTGGGCCGCCGGCTACACCAGCCTGCTCGAACTGGCCGAAGCCTGCGACGTGCCGGTGCGCTGGTCATGCCGCACCGGTGTGTGCCACACCTGCGAGACCAACCTGATGTCCGGGGCGGTCAGCTACGCCCCGGACCCGGTCGATGACCCCGCGGCCGGAAGTGTGCTGATCTGCTGCTCCCAGCCCGCTGGCGACCTGGCACTCGACCTGTGAGGCAGAAACGTTCCGGACGCAGAGCCGATGAGTTCAGCTGGCCGCCGCAGTCTCAGCATGCACAGAGGCCGCCAGTCGAGGCGCGCCTCGGCATTGCTTGTCTTCCGGCATGACAGGAGACCGAGATGTTGGCTGACACCGATATCACGACGCTCGTGGCAGTGAAGGACCTAGGCGAAGCCAAGGCCTTCTATGAAGAGAAGCTGCGACTCGTAAGGACTGATCAAACGTCCGGGTGGGCCCAGTACCGGAGCGGTACGAGCAATCTCATCGTCTATGAGTCGGAGTTCGGGGGCACGAACAACGCAACCACAGCGGCATGGACGGTCCCCAACGTTGAAGAAACGGTGCGAGCGCTGAAGGTCAACGGCGTGAGCAGCTTCCAGCACTACGATGACCTTCCCGGTGCGACTCGTGACGGCGACATCCACCGCAGTGGAGCAGTCAAGATGGCATGGTTCCATGACCCCTCAGGCAACATTCTCGAGGTGAACGGCCGCTAGCCCGCGCGAATTCTCACTACGAGGCCGCAGCCGTTTGGCAGGGAATTCCGGCCCACCCGGCCACCTCGGTCGGAGAGATCGCCGACCGCACCGGGCTGCGGCAGAGCTACGTCTCCGAATCCATCGCCCGGCTGCGCCGGCAGGGAGTGGTGGAGACCAGCATCGACCCTGCCGACGGCCGCCGCACCCCGGTCCGCGCCCCCGGCCACCCGGCCACCGTGGCCCGCGCCGCCGCCCCAGTCAGCCAGGCGCTCTCGCGCACCGTCGGCGACCCTGACCCCGCCACCCTCACCCAGATCACCGCGGCGCTGACCATGCTCGCCCGGCGCCTGCAGCCAGCCGAGCCCGGCCCGCTCCCCCGCGCCCTCACCCCCGACGGCCCGGACCGCAAGGGGTCGGGGGCACGCGGAAAGGAGAACTCCTGATGATGTTCCTGTCCCTGCTGTTCCGATCCGGCAGGCCCATGCTGACCGGCGCAGTGCTCACCGGCTGCGGGATCGCCCTGGTCGCCATCTGGGCACTGACCAGGGCCGGTCACGATGGTGCCATCCTCGTCCGGTACGCGATCCTCGCCACGCTCGCCGGCGCCACCCTCATGACGCGCGCCGCCTACCGCAAACGGCGCCAGCCCTCAGCCGCTCCGCCCGGCGACCAGAAGCCGGACGCCAGCCGTCGACTTACAACGGACGAGGGTTCAATGGGATAGCTTTGTTACAAGCTTTGAATTTAGGGGTGGCGATGCGGCTGGGACGCCGCGGCACGGTCCGGGACCTGCGGCGTGAAAACAGGGCTGCCGTGCTGTGGTCGCTGTATTTCAGCCGCCCCGGCAGCCGCCAGGGCCTCAGCGCCGCGACCGGGCTGAGCCCCGCCTCGGTCACCAACGTGGTCCGCGAACTGCTCGATGAGGGCATCGTGACCGAGGCCGGGTCCGAGGACTCCGACGGCGGGCGTCCGCGCGTGCTACTCGATATCAACCCCGGCTATGGCTACGTGATCGGTGTCGATATCGGCGAGACCCGGATCCGGGTGGAGCTGTTCGACCTGGCCATGACCGAGCGCGCAAAGGCGGAGTACCCGCTCGACCCTGCCGAGCACGAGGTGGACGTGGTCGTGCGGGATATCGCCGCCGGCTTGACCACGGTCCTGCGCGACGCGGGGATCGAACCCGCGGCAGTGCTCGGGGTCGGGGTCGGGGTGCCGGGGATCGTGGAGCAGGGCCGCGAGGTCCGTGTGCACGCCCAGACCTACGGGTGGGACGCGGTGCCGCTGGAGCGGCTGCTGCGCGCGCACACCGGCCTGCCGCTGCGGTTTGAGAACGGCGCCAAGACGATGGGCCAGGCCGAGCTGTGGTTCGGTGCCGGGCGCGGCGCGCGGAGCGTCGCCGTAGTGCTGATCGGGTCCGGGGTGGGCGCGTCGCTGATCTCCGGGGGCAGCACGTACCGGGGGGCATCCGCCAGCGCGGCGGAGCTGGGGCACACCACGATCGTGGTGGGGGGCAGGCGCTGCCGGTGCGGCGCAGCCGGTTGCCTGGAGGCTTACGTCGGCGCCGAGGCCATCCTGGACCGGTACGGCAGCCCGGCCACGCTGTCCGCGAAGGACGAGGAGTCGATGCTGGCCGCCCTCATCACCACCGCCGGTTCGTCGTCAGCGGCGGACGCGGTGCTGGCGGAGACCGCAGATTTCCTAGGCGTCGGCATCGGTAACTTCATCAACTTGTTCAACCCGGAGCGGGTGATCCTCGGTGGCTGGGCGGGCCTGCTGCTCGGCAGCCGCCTGCTGCCTGATATCTGCGAATCGGCGCGGCGGAACTCGCTGCGGCGTCCGTTCGCCGCCGCGTCCATCGGGCTCGGCCAGCTCGGGGCCGAGGCAGTCGCGCTCGGCGCGGCCACGCTCCCGATGGAGGAGTTCCTCAACGGCGCGTCCCGCCCACCGCTGGTGAAGACCCCAGTGTTGACGGGTAGTTCCGATTAAGTTACAACTTAAAATAAGATCAAACTACGTCGGCCGTGAGGGGTGCAAGTCGTGTTACGTTCGCGTGCCGGAGCCATTCTCATGGCCGTTATAGACATCAGCCCCGCCCGCAAGCTCAGGTGGGTTATCCGGTTACTGGCGGCGGCGGCGATGGCCGGCGCGTTCACCCTGGCGCCCACGGCCGGCAGTGCGTCTGCGGCGCCGTTATCGCCATCGTCGCCCTGCCCGGGGGCGTCGGCCACCGTGTTCGGGCCGAACGTGTGCGTGTTCACCCCCTCGATGCCCCAGACGGCCATCCAGGCAGCCCTGAATGCCATCGCCAGCCAGCAGGTGCCGCTGGGGAGCCAGTTCACCAGCCAGCGGTACGCCGTCTTCTTCGAACCGGGAACGTACGGCTCCAAGAGCGACCCGCTGACGTTCCAGGTCGGGTACTACACCCAGGTCGCCGGCCTGGGGCTGATGCCGCAGGACACGGTCATCAACGGCGCCATCGACGTGTTCGCCAACCTGTGCACGGCGGGCACGGGCGACTGCAACTCCGACGTCAACTTCTGGCGCTCGCTGTCCAACCTGACGCTGAACGTGGACCATCCGAGCACGCCGCCGGACTTCGTGCCCCCGATCGTCGATCCTGGCGGAGCGGGCTGCGCGAACGCCGAGGAGTCCTGGTCGGCGTCGCAGGCTGCGCCGATCCGGCGGGCGATCATCAACGGCAGCGTGGTGTTCCAGGACTTCTGCGCCTCGAACGACTTCGCTAGCGGCGGGTTCATCGCGGACAGCCAAGTCAGCGGTGACCTGGACTTCTTTGGCAACCAGCAGTACCTGGTGCGCAACAGCTCGATCGGCGGCGCGGCCGGTTGCCCGCAGGGGCTGTGGAACATGGTGTACTCCGGCGTGACCGGCGCTCCGGCGCCGGTGTTTACCGGGCAGTGCGAGCAGGACACCGTGCTGGCTGCCAGCCCGGTAACCGAGGGGGAGCCGTTCCTGTACGCCGACTCCTCGGGGAACCTCAGGGTCTTCGTGCCCGCAGTACAGCGCTCGTCGTCCGGGCCGTCCTGGGCGAGCGGGCCCGGGGCGGGCACGTCCATGCCGTTGTCCCGGTTCTTCGTGGCCACCCCCCGCACTCCGGTCGCCGCGATCAACAGCGCACTGGCGAGTGGCCGGGACCTGATCCTCACGCCGGGTGTCTACGACCTTGCCCAGCCGATCCGGGTCACCCGTCCGGACACCGTGGTGCTTGGCCAGGGGTTTGCCACGCTGGTGCCGCAGCACGGCAACGCCGCGATGGAGGTGCTGCCCGACCGCGGGGTAAAGCTGTCCGGGATGATCATCGACGCCGGGGCGCAACGGTCGCCGGTGCTGCTATCGGTCGGCACCCCGGGCCCCGGTGCGGCCAGCGACCCGGACCTGATTCAGGACATGTACTTCCGGATCGGCGGCGCGGAAACCACGCCCGTCAACGCGACTGTCAGCCTGCTCGACAACGCCAGCAACTCGATCATTGACAACGTGTGGGCCTGGCGGGCCGACCACGGCAACGCAGTGGGCTGGACGTCCAATCAGGCCGACACCGGGGTGGTCGTCACCGGGGACAACGTGACCGCCTATGGCCTGGCCGTCGAGCATTACCAGAAGCAGGAGGTGATCTGGTCCGGCCAGGGCGGCACCGATGTGTTCTACCAGAACGAACTGCCTTACGACCCGCCCAGCCAGACGGCCTGGATGGCGTCGCCTACGCAGGACGGCTTCCCGGCGTTCCTGGTCAGCCCGGGAGTGCGCACGTTCCAGGGGTACGGCATGGGCAGCTATGTGGTGTTCATCCAGACCCCGGCGACCCTGCAGGACGCCGAGGCGTTCCAGGCGCCTGATACGCCGGGGGTCCAGTTCCACGATGTCTTCGGTGTCTGGATTGCCGGATCTGGCGGGTTCAACTCGGTGATCAACGGGACCGGCGGCCCGGTGAACTCGGTGAATCCCGGAAAGGTCCAGCCGGTGGACGTTATTGCATATCCGTGACTCATACCGGGCCTGCGCCGCTGACTGCCGGACCCCCATCAGGCCGGAACGGTGGAAGGTCAGCGAGCCCGGGATCGGCGGGCAGGGGTGAGTCTCCGTCGTCGCCGTCCCAGCGGCGGCGGTACTGGTCGGGGATATCGCCCCAGCCCCGGTACGGCAGCGGCGTGTCTGGCAGGATCCGCAGGACCTCGGCCGGATCAATTCGCTGCGCGCCTACCGTGCACAGGTGCGCCCGGTCGTCACCGAGGTCGAACACGTAGGTGAACTGCTCGCCCGGGCCCAGCCGCGACAGCTTCGCGCGCCGGTAGTCCGTTGTGACCTCGCCGTCAGCCTCCCGGTCCGGGTCCGGATCACACATCCGCCTGCCGGGCCAGCCGTCAGGGACGCAATCGGCGAAGGGTCACCCTAGCCGCGAGCCATGACGCTCGGCCAATTCCCGGCGCGCGCCGGCGGCCTCGCGGCGGAAGGATCTCCCCGGCATCCAGCCCGCCGGCAGCCGGGCGGGCGTTGGCGTGCCGGGTCCGGGCTCCCCCGCGATGCCAGGTCGCGGGCTCATCCACTGCCTAGGCGGGATTACCACATCGTGGTTGAAGCAGCGCGAGGCCTTGACTGCTGGATAACCGCAGCTTTAATATATCGTATCACGACAGTATACTGGCTATTGTATGCGATGTGAGGATGTGGTGCCGGACGCTGCTGTTCCGCGGGCGGGGGACCCGCATGCTAGGTCTCCGCTCAGCGGGCCGGGGTCGGCACGCTCGGCTCAGCGGCCAGGGAGGGGCGGCATATCGCCCTACGGGGGTTGCCCGCGCGCCGGCCTGTATCCCACATCAATCAGGCGACCCAGTCGCGCCAGTGACCTGAGCCAAACACCCAGCGTCGTTCCCGGACGGCGGCGGCTCCCGCAACCCGTGAGCTCTGCCCCCGGAGTCAGGAGACGTTCATGGCGGATCTACCAGAACCCCGCCATCAGCGAATGGGTCACAGCCCCGTCCCCGGCGGCTCCTGGCAACGAGCTCCGCCGGCCCATGCTGGCCGCCACATGGGCCGAGTGCCGGAGGAGACAAGAACCGCACAGCGCCGTTGCCGGGCGAGGAACGGACTGACCTTCCCGACGGCCTTTCGTCAGAGAGAGGAGGCGAAGCCCCATGGAAGCCACAGCCAGCCCTGGGGGCTCGTCCTACACAATCGTCACCAACCCTACAACCGGAAGGCAGTTCCGGGTTGGCGAGGATCCCAAGGCGTTAATCGGGCACGGCCGATGGGTCCCGATCCTCGCTTCGTGGGCGTGCATGTTCACGGCCGGGACACTGGAGTACAACTGGGGAGCGCTTTCTGGCTCCATTCAGGCGAAGAACCACTGGGGCCTAGTAGCGGTCTTCTGGATGTTCTCCGTCTACGTCATCTTCGAGTCGGTGGTCAGCCACCCGCTGACAGGATGGCTCCGCGATCACAACCTGCTCAGGGTCCGTTACATCATCTGGATCGGCGGTTCCATCGGCGGCATCGTCTCGCTCGCCATCACCGGCTTCACCGGCAACCTCTTGGTGGCCTACCTCGGTTTCTCCGTGCTCGGGGGAATCGGCGGAGGCATGATCTACAACACCTGCATCACCATGACGGCGAAGTGGTACCCGGACCGCAAAGGCTGGCGTACCGGCTTTGTCGACGGCGGCTGGCCTTATGGGGCGGTGCCCTGGATCATCGCGATCGGCGCCCTTACCGGCTCGGCGGCGCACCTCTCGGTGGGCACGGTAAAGACGATCCTGGTAGCCGACGGCATCGTCATCACCGTGGTCACCTTCATCGCGGGGTGGTTCATGGTGGACCCGCCCAAGAACTGGTGGCCCAAGCAGGTCGACCCGCTGAACTGGACCAAGTACAAGAAGCGGTCAACGGCAGGGGAACTCGCGGTCAACCCGCCCGCGGTACGGCAAGCCGGGCCCCGGGTGATGTGGCGAACCCCGCAGGCTAAATGGATCGGCATCGAGCACTGCCTCTTTGTCGGCGCCTCGCTGTTCGGTGTCGCCTTCGTCTATCCCTTCGGCCAGGCGATGGGGCTGGGAGCTGCGGCAGTCATTGCTGGCGCCATCGGGTTCGACCTGCTCGACGGCTTCGGCAGAACGTTCTACGGCTGGATGTCGGAAATCTTCGGCCGACGACCGACGATGGTCGCCACCTACATCGCCCAAGCCGTCTTCCTGATGCTGACGTATTGGATGGGCCTCATTCATCAACCCGTCCTCTTCGCCATCTGCGCCTTCCTCGCGGGCAGCGTAGCCGGAACCGGTTTCGCCATGGCCCCGTTGCTGGTGGCCGACTACTACGGCGAGAACTACAACGCCATCAACTACGCCACGATCTACTCGTGGAAGGCGCTCGGCGGTAGCTTCGCGGGCGGCCTCGCTGCGATCATCATGACCGGAAACGTCCTGTCCAACGGAACGCCGAACTGGTTCCGCGGCTTCGTGTTCGGCGCCATCCTGGTCGTGCTTGCGGCGCTCGTGCTGGGCTTCTTGGTCAAGCAGCCGACGCTGGAGCAGATAACCAAGGCCGAGGAGGGCGCGGCGGCAGCCGCGGCACGGCGGGCGAAGAAGCGCGGTCAGCCTGTGGGCACGTGAGGTAAGCGAATGGCAGCCTCCCGGTGAGGCATGTGACGCCAGGAAGGGAGGGCTATGTCCGGTGCGGGCACGGGCATGGCCCTCCCTGCGGGCTCTGCGGCGGCACCCGGGGCACCGGCGCAGGTAATGACGTGACCGGTTCCCGCCTGTCCTCGCTGCCCGGAGCAGGGCCCGCGTCCGCCGGCTCGCCGCTGCTCTGCCCGACGTGCTGGTGGAATGCCTTCTCGAACGCGGGCCACCACGGGGGCTCGTCCGGCGGCCCGTCAGTCGGCCCGGGCGGACCGCCCCCGCCGCCTGGCGGCCCTGCCTCTCCTGGCAGCACGAGGCCAAGGATCACTGCCATGAGGAGGAGCAGCGCGAACGGGACGCCGACAGCTATCGCCTCGAGCGCCAGGTGCTTCGTTCCCGTCACGATGACAGCAGGGAGTATGCCGACAAGCGATGTGCCAGCTAGTGCGGCAACGGTCGGAGCGGCCACGGACATCCACTCGGGACACTTCCGCCAATGTGAGGCACTGCCGAATTTCATATTCCTCCTCGCCGGCCACCGGCATTGGCAGCCCTTCGCCTGGACGGCGGTCTTGCCAGCCTCCCGATTTCACGCTACCCGAGGCCGTCGGCGGTCATTCACCCGGAAGTGCCTGCACCCAGGACCTCATACGTGAGTTCGCTCACGGAGCGCAGTCATGCCCGGCTCCGCCCCGAGTGCCCGGCGGCGCCAGCGGGGTCAGCGAGGCGGGATCAGAGGTCGTCCGGGCGGCGGCGATGTGGCCACCAGACCTGGCTGCTTGACTTGCACGTGGGGAGATAGATGGCCGCAGAACGTGCGCAGGCCGATCAACTCCTGCTGGTCCGCCCGGTCACACGGCCGAGGACGCTGGGGCAATCGGTCTATGAGGCGCTGCTCGACCTGGTAGTCGCGGGCCGGCTCCAGCCTGGGCAGCACCTGGCAGAGATGGAGCTTGCCCGCCGCCTGGGCGTCAGTCGGCAGCCGGTGCGGGAGGCGCTGCACCGGCTGCAGGCGGAGGGCTGGGTAGAGTTCCGCCCCAACGGGGGAGCGTGCGTGCATGCTCCGAGTGCCAGGGAGGTTGACGAGCTGCTCACCGTGCGGGCGCTGCTCGAGGTGGAGGCGGCCCGGCTGGCGGCAAGCCGCGCCAGCAAGCGCCAGCTGGCCCGGTTGATGAGCATCTGCGATGCTGGCGAGGCCGCTGTCCGCGACGGCGACGTCGAGCGATTCAAGGGCGCCAACCATGACTTCCATGCCGCGCTCGCCGAACTCTCGGGAATCAGCGCCCTGGCCCAGCTGTGCCGGGACGTCGCGCTGCGGGCGCGCTGGCACTACCACAAGGTGGCCCCGGTGCGGATGCGTGACTCGTGTGACGAGCACCGCGAGATCGCGCAGGCGATCGCGGCCAGGGAGGAAAAGCAGGCGGCCACGGCTGCCCGGGTCCATATCGAGCACACGCGGCTTGCCTACCACGAGAGCATCGGCCAGGAGGGCGGCCCCCGCGGCGACCTGACATCATCCGGGTGACAGCTGACGTCCGCGGGTCACCCTGGTTGGCTGATGAGCTGGAACTCGCCGGGGCCGGTCAGGTCTGGGTCACGAGCCGTTCGATGGTGCGGAGTTCCTGCTCGATTTTGGTCAGCGCGGCGCGGCGCTGACGGGACCGGCTGTGACCGGGTGCGGGTGCTGGGCCTCGGCGGTGTTCGAGATGGGCCAGCAGGGTCTGGCGGCCGGCCGGGATTGCGGCGAACGCGACCACGGCCGTTGCCGATTGCATCAGGCACCAGCCGGGGCGGAGCGTGGCCGTGGCTGGTTCTTCGTGGCCGTCGCTGTGCGTGACGATCACGTGCAGGCGCTGGCCCTGGCGGTGGGTCAGCTGGACGCGAGTGACGCCGGGTTCGTATCGGGGGGTGGAGTGCTCCAGGTCGGCGATGACGCGCCACACGGCTTCGAACGGGGCGGCGATGCGCCGCTGCCGGACGGCGGCGCCTGGCAGGGCGGCTGCGAGGATGGTGAGCCGGTGGATCGGGTCGATTCCGGCCTGCTCTGCGGGGTCGTTCACGAGTCCCACACCTTCCGGAACGCTGCTCTGGCGCGGTGCAGGCGGGATTTCACGGTTCCCGCCGATATTCCCAGCGTGGCAGCGATCTCGTGTTCGCTGAGCCCTTCACAGGTGCGCAAGACCAGCACGGCACGCTGGGCTGGTGGAAGCCGCCCCAAAGCGTCACCGATGTCCACCAGTCCTTCCAGGGAAGGGGCGCGGGGCTCGGTGGGTGGCTGCGCCGTGGCCTCGCGGCCGGCCCGCCGGGCGAGGCGCACCGCTTTACGGACGCTGATCGCGCGTACCCAGGTGATGATCGCCTCGGGGGCCTGTAGCGAGGGCAGGCCGCGGAAAACGGCCAGCAGCGCCTCTTGCGTCGCATCGTCGGCCACTTCAGGGGCGACCCGCTTACACAGCCGGTGGACGTAAGGCGCCAGCTCGCCGAGAAGCTGATCCAGTGCCAGCGCGTCCCCCTGCTGAGCGGCCGTCACGGTCTGCGGGTCCACAACAGGAAAGGTACGGGGAACCCGCCGCGGGTTCCCCGCCTCTTTTCCTGTGCGAGTTTCCTGTGCGAACGCCACACCGAGAAGGGAGCGTGGATTGTGAAGCCTGGCCTGACTGTCATCGGCGCGGGCCTTACGGGGCTCACCGCCGCCATCGAGGCGGCCGAGCGCGGCTGGAGCGTGACAGTTGCCGAATCACATTCCCAAGCCGGCGGGCGGGCACGCTCCCTGGCGGCACCGTTCAAGGCCAACACCGGTCCCCACGCGATCTACCTGGACGGGCCGTGGTGGACCTGGCTGGAACGCCACGGGCTTACACCGCCCCTGGTGGCCGCGCCGCAGGACGCCAACCTCGTCCGCACCGGAGGCCGCCTGGGCCGGTGGCCGGAAGGCCTGAGCGAGGCTATCGCCGGGTTGCCGCCCCGGGCGCCGGCCGGGGAATCGTTCCGCGCATGGCTGCTGCGTCACACAGGCGCGGAGCCCGCTGAGGCGATCATCGGACTG
>JAIRTY010000145.1 GCA_031254715.1 Nocardiopsaceae bacterium
CGCTCCATGCGCTACTTACGCAACTACACCCCCACGCCCTTTGCGGCCCCCGGCTCCCGCTACGACCCAGCCCTGGCCGACAGCGCCGTGGCCTTCATCAACTGCCTGCGCCACACGAAGGGCGAGTGGTATGGCAAGCATTTTGAGCTTATCGACTGGCAGGAGCAAATTGTCCGCGACCTGTTCGGCATCGTCAAGCCCACCGGCTACCGGCAGTTCAACACGGCCTTCGTGGAGATCGCCAAGAAGCAAGGCAAGTCGGAGCTCGCTGCCGCTATCGCGCTGCTGCTCACCTGCGGCGACGGCGAGCACGGCGGCGAGGTCTACGGCTGCGCTTCCGACCGGCAGCAGGCGTCTATTGTTTTTGACGTCGCCTGCGGCATGGTTGATGACCAGCGGGCCGTGCGGGCGGCGGGTCACGTCCAGGCAGAGCTCCGCCGGGCCGCGCAGCTCCACCTGGCCCAGTGTGCCCGGGTACACCAGCCGCAGCCCGCGCGAGCCCGCCTCGTCCAGCAGCGGCCAGAGCTGCCTGGACTCGAACCCGGTCAGGTCGATGACGCGGTCGTCGTAGGAGTAGCCGTAGGAGCCGGAATAGCTGCGCGGCCGGTAGAGCGCATACATCTCCCCCAGCAGCCGCACCTGCGCCGCCGGGTAGTCGCCGCCGTAGCGCAGCGAATCCAGCTTCCCCCAGCTCAGCCCGCCTGCCACCCAGCCGCCGTGCTTGCCGGGCCGGACCAGCCGGGCCAGCAGCCGCCGCTGCGGCCCGCCCTCCGGCTGGCCCTGCCCGGGGGCCCGCCCCTCGTCGCTGGCCAGCGTCAGCTCGATGGCCAGCGACGTCCCGCCCGGCCGGGCGACGCTGCCAGGCTCCTGGCGCAGCAGCGAGTCCAGCGAGCGGTGCCACGGCACCGGCTCATCCGGGCACGGCGGGCCGGATGACGCTCGCCCGGACCCGTCCGCTGGCCGCGGCCCGGCCTCCGCCATCGCCGATTGCGGCGCCATGGCCGGCCCCGGCGCCATGGCCGTGGTGGCCGTGAGCACCAGCGCCACGGCGTGCTTGCAGTTGAACCCGACCGGGCAGCTGCACACGCCCTGCTCGAACGCCAGCAGCCGCTCGCCCGGCGCGAAGTAGGCCGCGGTCGCGTAGCTCCGGCCGCCGCTCCCCCGCACCATCCCGTGCAGCATCTGCTCGGACGGGTCCCACTCGGCGTCCACCACCGCCTGCTGCTGCGCGTACTGGAAGCCACGCCCGAACGTGGCGCCCCCGACGGCGTCCGCCAGGCTGGCGGGGTCGAAGCGAGGCATCAGCACGCGCTCCATGCCGCGAAGCTATCCGCCGGCACCGACACTTTCCCGCCCGGCAGGCCGGCCGCAACGAGACTGTCACCTCGCACCGGCACTGCTGTCATCGCGCCCGCAGGTCGCGCCTGTGGGACAATCGCTGACGTCCAGGGGCATCTCACCGGCCACCGGCCTGCCGCCCGCCGAGGGAACAGTGGTGACCAGCAGCTTCCAGGTCCTGGCCGAACGCCCCTTCCGGCACGTTTTCGCGGCCCGCGCCGTGTCCCTGCTCGGCACCTCCATGGCCCCCGTCGCGCTGGCGTTCGCGATCCTCGGCCAGCCCGGCGGCTCGGCGACCAGGCTCGGTATCGTCATGGCCGGGCGTTCGGTCGCGCAAGTCGCGTTCATGCTCTTCGGCGGGGCACTGGCCGACCGGTTCCCCCGCTACCGGCTCATGGTCGGCTCCGCCCTGCTCGGCTTCGCCGCGCAGGGCACCATCGCCGCGCTCTTCCTCACCGGTACCCCGCCGTTAGCCCTCCTCACCGCGCTATCGGTGGTCAACGGCGCGGCCGCCGCCCTGTTCTTCCCTGCCTCGCGCGGCCTGATACCGCAACTCGTGCCAGGCCCGCGCCGTCAGTCCGCCAACGCCCTCATCCGGTTGTCGGAGAACTCCGCCAGCCTGGCGGGCGCCGCCCTGTCCGGGGTCACCGTGGCCACCATCGGATCAGGCTGGGCGCTGGCCGTGGACGCGGCCACCTTCCTGGCCTCGGCAATCCTGGTGCTCACCGCGCGGGCACCGGCCGGCCGCCACGCCACCGGGCACCTGACAGTGCTCGCCGACCTGCGCGAAGGCTGGCAGGAGTTCCGCACACGCACCTGGGTATGGGTCATCGTCGCGCAGTTCGCCCTGATCAACCTCTGCTTCTCGCCCACCATCAACGTGCTCGGACCCGTCGTCGCCAGACAGCACTGGGGCGGCGCGCTGGCCTGGTCGCTCGTGGTGACCGCCAACGCCGCCGGGCTCATCGCCGGCAGCCTCCTCGCCATGCGCCTGCGGCCAGCGTTCCCGCTGCTGGTCGCCACCCTCGCGACCTTCGGCTTCCTGCCCCCGTTCTTCCTGCTCGCACTGCCCGCCCCGCCCTGGCTGGCCGCGCTGTCCATGCTCATCAACGGCCTCACCCTCGACATCTTCGAGGTCCTGTGGCTGACCGCCCTGCAAGAACACATCCCCAGCGACAAGCTCTCCCGCGTCAACTCCTACGACGCCCTCGGTTCCTTCGCCCTCGGCCCCATCGGCCTGCTGCTCGTCGGCCCGGTGTCAGCGGCCCTCAGCGCCCGGGACACCCTCATCGCCGCCGGCACCCTGGTCGCCATCGGAAACCTCGCCGCCCTCCTCACCCCCGCCGTCCGCCGGCTCCCCGCCAGGCTCCAGCCCGAGCAGACAGCCACCCCAGCCGGCTGACAACCCGCCCCCGCAAGCTCCGGCGCCGCCGCGGACCACCGGCCAACGACCACGAACTCGGGGATTGCGCCGGGCGTGGTTACTGAGTAGTAATGAAACCTGAGGCCGTCCAGCCCCCGAGAAAGGCAGGGCCCGTCGTGAGCACCTACGACCACTACGTCTCGCCCGTCGAGCCCGGCACCTGGGATGTCCCGGCCGCCGGTGCCACCCGGTTCAGCTGGGAATACGACGACGGCCGCGGCCGGCTGCTCGACCTGTACCAGCGCGGCAAGGACAAGCAGTGGGACGCCGCCAAGCGGATCGACTGGGACCTGCCGGTCGACCCCACCAACGTGATGGAGACGCCGGACGAGTTCGTTCCGATCTACGGTTCCAGGCAGTGGAACATCCTGAATGAGAAGGAACGGAAGGAACTGGGCCACCACATGGGCTCCTGGCTGTTCAGCCAGTTCCTGCACGGCGAGCAGGGGGCGCTGACCGTGGCGGCCAGGATCGTGGAGTCGGTGCCGGACATGGACTCCAAGTTCTACGCCGCCACTCAGACCATGGACGAGGCGAGGCACGTCGAGCTGTACTCGCGGTTCATGCGGGAGAATATCGGCCTCTACTACCCCATCAACCCGGACCTGGCCCGGCTGCTGTCGGACGCGCTGAACGACTCCCGCTGGGACCTGCCCTACCTCGGCATGCAGGTACTGATCGAGGGACTGGCGCTGGCCGCGTTCGGCGTGCACCGGGACATGGCCGCCAATCCGCTGGTCAAGCAACTCCTCGCGTACGTGATGCAGGACGAGGCGCGGCATGTGGCGTTCGGGCGGCTGGCCCTGCGCGACTACTACCGGGAGCTGACCGAGGCGGAGCGGGCGGAACGGGAAGAGTTCGTGGTCGAGGGCTGCTACCTGATGCGCGATCGCTTCCGGGCGCAGGAAGTATGGGAACGGCTGGGCTACGACGTGGCCGAGTGCCTCGAGTTCACCGACCACTCCCCGGTCCAGCAGGCGTTCCGGAACCTGCTGTTCAGCCGGATCGTGCCGTGCGTGAAGGACATCGGGCTCTGGGGCAGCAAGGTTCAGCACGCGTACGCGGACCTGGGCGTGCTCGACGCCGCCAAGACCGACCTCGAGGCACTGATGCGCGACGATGAGGAGATCGCCGAGCGGGTGGACCGCGAGAAGTACGCGGCCGAGCTGGCAGTCCGGGAGGCCGAGGTGGACGCCGCCATCGCCAGCGCCGCCGAGTCCTGACGGACGGCTCCCGTTCCGGGCGAATCCCGGTTACAGCTCAAGCACCGTGCCCCCGGCGCCGACGATGACCGGGACGGGCGCCGCGGCCATCCGGGCGGCCAGCCGGTCGAGGCCGGCGTCGGTGCGGTCGGGCCGGTGGTGCACGAGCGTGACCTGCCGGGCCCCGGCCGCCACGGCCAGCCCCACTGCGTAGTCGGCGGCCGCGTGGCCGAACGCGGCACCCGCGGCCAGCTCCCCGGGCAGGGCGAACGCATCGTGCAGCAGCACGTCGGCGCCCGCGGCCAGCGCCATCGCGGCCGGGTGGTACTCGCCCCACCCGTCCGGGCCGGGGCCGAAAGCGGTGGGACAGTGGTCGGGGAGGTAGGCCAGGACCGACCTGCCGTCGCTGATCCGGTAGCCGAGCGTCCGGCCGCCCTTGTGCGGCACCTCGGCCGCCTCGACCGTGAATCCCTCCGCTTTCGTCCGGCCAGGCCCGATCAGCCCGAACGACCAGCTCCCGCGCAGGCCGCCGGGCCCGATCGGGAAGTGCGGCGGTGACATCCCCCGCGCCAGCACGTCCGCCGCGCTGGTGCCGTCCTGCTGGTCCGGCAGCAGCAGGCTGACCGCCGCGTCATCGCGGTCGCCAGCGGCGAAGAACGGCAGCCCGTGCACATGGTCCCAGTGCAGATGGGTGAGCAGGATCGTGCCGCGCAGCGATTTGCCCGCCAGCAGCGGGGTGACCTCGCGCAGCCCGGTGCCGGCATCCAGGATGAGCCCAGGCACGGCCTCGTCGTCGTGGGCGAGGGCCAGGCACGAGGTCTGGCCCCCGTAACGGAGGAAGTCCGCCCCCGGAGCGGGGGTCGAGCCGCGGACACCGCACAGATGAATCCGCACGCTCAGCCCCGCCCGGCGGCCTCGCGCCGGTGCCCGCCTGACAGCTCCTCCAGGGCATCCCGCTTCAGCTCGCTGGCCTCCACCGAGGCCACCCGGCACGCAGTCACGGCGACCAGGGTGGAGGTCCTGGTACCGCCCTCAAGCGACGCCCGCTCCCCCAGCAGCGCGCCCGGCCCGTACTCGGCCAGCCGCTCCCCGTCCCGCTCGACCCGGATCACCCCGTCGAGCAGCAGGTATACCTCTGTGCCAGGCTCGCCCTGCCGCACCAACACGCCGCCTGCCGGCAGCTTGCCGATCCTGGGCTTGGCGGCGCCGTGCATGAGCTGCACGGACAGGCTGTGCTCCAGCGCCGTCTCCACCGCCGTCACCAGGGCCTCGGAGTCCTGGTCACCCCACGGCGAGTGGCGGCCGAACGCGTTCGCCGACCAGTCGCGGAAGTCGGTGAGGCCCGACTTGTGGGTGAGCTTGCCCGAGTCGTCGTAGAGCCAGTGCCGCGGGAACGTGCTCGCCCCGGTCATGGTGGACTGCGACCTGCCGTCCGCGTGGATGGTCAGCGTCAGCGTCGTCCACACCAGCGGCGCCTGCCACTGGATGTAGGGAGCACGCCGCACCCGGCGGGGCGCCGGCAGGCCGGTCCGCCCGCCGACCGTCTGGGTGAACTTCACCCACCTGTCCCCCAGCTCCGGCTCCCGCTGCAGATCAGGCAGCAGCACGTTCTGGAAGGTGTGATGCAGCCCGCCAAGACGGACGGTGGTGGTCCCGATCAGGCCGCCCCCGCTGTAGCCGTGCCCGGTGATCGGCCCGTCGCCGTCCACCTCGATCCACGCCCGCAGCACGTTGCCGAACCGGAACTTGTCCGCCGCACTGAGCGCCTCGATGTCATCGAGTTGGCTCGGCGGCGGATCGTCGTAATGCGTGAATCCTGCATCGAAGGGCAGCCGCATGCTTCCCTCGATGGCCTCCGACGGGATCCACGACAGTGAGGTAACACTGCTTTCGTACCGCATACCCCCATGGTGGTCCGCCGGGTGCCGCCGGGCCAGGGTGGTGCCTGGCGTCCCGTGCCGGGCAGGCAGCACCACCCGCGCCGGGGAGTCCTCCTTCCTTGACCCTGGCCAGCAGACGGCCATCGCCGCGATCGGCCTGACCCCGGGCCTGGTCAGGCGTTGATCGCGGTTATGCCGGGCAGATCGCCGAAGCGGGCGTTAGCGTCCCGGGTCAGCAGGAGGCGACCGGTTTCGGCAGCGTGCGCGGCGATGATGAGATCATGCGCGCCGCGCGGAGTGCCCGATCTGCGGACGTGGGCGAGCAGGCGCGCGTGGTGAGCCGCTGTGACGGTTGTGTAGTCCAGGACGTCGATGACAGATGTGATCGTGGCCAGTGCGCGCGCTCGCTCCGCTGCCCGTTCAGGGGTATCCGCCAGTTCAATCCCCGTGCGGTATTCGGCGGCGGAGATTGAGGCGGCGGCCAGCTCGTCGTCATCGAGCGCTGCCCGGTCGATCGCTCCCCGTTCGTAGGCGATGAGAACAGTCGTGTCCAGGATCAGGCGCCGGCCCATGGATCGGCCACCTCCGACGTCACCATCGTCAGGGCCGCCGAGATGCTCCGTTCGAATGCCTCATCAGGGGGTGCGATGCCTTCCAGCGCGGCGCGCAGGTCAGCGCCGGTGCGGCGGTGAGCCGGGCCGATCTCGGCCACCGGGTGATTGCCCCGGACGATAGTCACACTCTCGCCGCGCTCGACCGCATCCAGCAGATCGGAGAAGTGCCGGGATGCCTCGGTGGCGGTCATGGTCCTCATGTCGCGATGATATCTGAAAATCAGATCCGGTATGGCCCTCCGCCGCCGGGGATGGTTGCCCGCCGCGAGTGGTAGCGCAGGCACCACCACGGCCGTCGTGCCTTCACCATTCCGGCCGGCCCGGCTCTGTGTCGGAATGGGTTCGAAGTCGGTCAGGCCCGGGAGCCGGGGGCCGTGGGCGGGGGATAGCCGTGGCTGCTGTGTGGATGGTGCTGCGCGCCGGGCTGCGCCGGCGGTGGCGTTCCTGGCTGGCGCTGGCGCTGCTGGCCGGGGTGTTCGGCGGGGTCGTGACCGCGACAGCGGCAGGCGCCCGCCGCACCGACACCGCCTACCCGCGGCTGCTCGCCTGGAGCCGGTCACCCGAGGTGATGTTCTTCTTCTCCCCGGCGCTCGCGCCGGCGGTCGCGCACCTCCCGTTCCGGGCGGTCGCGCGGCTGCCGCGGGCCGCCGCGGCCGCCCGGATCGGCGGCTTCACGGTGCTGAAGCCGGCGTCCGCCGAGGTGCTCGCCCCCGAGGACAGCCAGATTCAGGCCAGCATGTGGCGGCGCAAGCTGCTGTCGGGGCGGCTGCCAGACCCGCGCCGCGCCGATGAGGCCGATGTCTCGTTCCTGCTGGCGCAGCGGCTGAGACTGCGCGCTGGCCGGACGCTCCGGCTCGACATGGTGTCAGCCAGCGGGCGGCCGGTGCCGGTGCGGCTGCGGGTGGTGGGCATCGACGCTGCGCCACTGGAGTTCCCGCCGCAGACCGGCACCGGGATCGACCTGGTGTGGGCGACGCCGGCGTTCTAGGCCCGTACGCGGTGCAGCCGCCCGGCCTCCCCACCGACCTGGTCAACTTCGGCCAGGTGCACGACCTGCCGCTGCTGCTCGGCGGCACCCTCGGCGGGCTGGCGCTGCTGACTGTCACCCACCTGCTGGTCACCTCGGTCCGGCGGCGGCGCCGGGACCTGGCGGTCGTGCGCACCCTCGGCTTCACCCGCGGGCAGGTCAGGGCGGCCGTCTCCTGGCAGGCGGGAACCCTGGTGGCCGCGGCGCTGGTGATCGGGATACCGCTGGGCGTCGTGGCCGGCCGGCTGGCCTGGCAGGTGTTCAGCAGCCAGCTGGGGATCCTGCCGGTGCCGGTCATCCCCGCCGCCACGTTCGGGCTGCTGGTGCCCGGAGCGCTGGCGCTGGCGGTCGCCGTCGCCGCCTTGCCCGCTGAGGCCGCCGCCCGCGCCCGGCCCGCCCAGGTACTGCGGGCCGAGTAGCCCGCCCGGATGCTGACCGCCGCCCGTGGTGTGCCTACCACCACCGGATTTTGTGCTGCTTGCCCACTGTTGCCGCAGCCAGCGGCATGCGGGAATAGAGGGCATGGACTACGGGGAGGGGCCGGGGGGCACTATCAGCGTCCTCCTCGCCGATGACAACCTGATCGTGCGCGAAGGCGTGCGAGCGCTGATCGAGCGTCAGCCCGACCTGCAGGTGGTCGGCACGGCTGCCGATTACGACGAGGTCGTCCGGGAGGCCGCCGAGGCGCGGCCACAGGTGCTGGTCACCGACGTCCGGATGCCGCCGTCATTTCACCGCGAGGGCATCGACGCTGCCAAGGTCGTGCGCAAGCTGCAGCCGGGGACCGGGGTGGTGGTGCTCTCCCAGTACGACGACCCGGAGTACGCGGTATCGCTGCTGTCGGAGGGCTCGGCCGGATACGGCTACCTGCTCAAGGACCACGTGGCCGAGGGCACCCAGCTCGCCGACGCCATCCGGGCGGTGGCCAGTGGGGGGACCGCGCTCGACCCGACCATCGTGTCCGCGCTGGTGCAGCCGGTTATCTCGCCCGGCGGGCTGCTGCCGGCCGAGGAGGATCTGCTCGGCATGGTCGCCGAGGGCAAGCCGATCAAGGCCATCGCCGCCGCCAGGCACGAGCCGCCGGAGGCGGTGGACGCCGAGGTCGAGGCGTTGTTCGTGACGCTGGCGGAGCGGGTGTCCACCGGTGACCACGGGGCGCTCAAGCGGCTCCGCCAGCTCCACCAGGCGATCGTGGACCGGGAGGAGCAGGGTCAGACGCTGTCCCGGCTGCTGCCAGGCGGCCTCGCCGACAAGCTCCGGCAGGAGGCCCGGCCGATCGGCGAGACCGAGCGGGTCATGGTAACGGTGCTCATGAGCGACATCCGGTCGTACTCGACGATCGCCGAGCACGCCGACCCGAGCCAGCTGGCTGGCCAGCTCAACGTGCACCGGGCCGCGATGAACCGCGCCATCCTGGGTGAAGGCGGCACGGTCATGCAGTTCGTCGGGGACGCGGTCATGGCCGTGTTCGGCGCGCCGTTCCCGCAGGCCGACCACGCCGACCGGGCGGTGGCGGCGGCCGCGAGCATGCACGGGCTGCAGGCGGACATCAACAGCCGCTGGACGGCGGAGGGCCTGCCCGAGTTCGGGCTCGGGCTCGGGCTGTCCACGGGGGAGGCGGCCGCTGCCCTGCTCGGGTCCGCGGAACGGCTCGAGTACACGCTGGTCGGGGACACGGTCAACCTGTCACAGCGGCTGCAGCAGTTCGCCCAGGCGGGCGAGACCGTGCTGTCGGAAGCCACGGTCAAGGCGCTGTCGGTGTCCGTGCCCACCATCCCGCTGCCGCCGCAGCTGGTGAAGGGCCGTGACACCCCGGTCGCCGCATACAAGATCCCGGCCATGGCCGGGCCGAGGGGGGCACAGTGACCGAGAGCGTTCCCGCCCTGGCGGTGCAGGGCGTCCGTAAGACCTTCGAAGCCGAGAACGCGCCGGTCCGGGCCCTGCGAGGGGTGGACCTGACGGTGCCGCTGGGTGAGTTCGCCGCGCTGATGGGACCCTCCGGCTGCGGGAAGTCCACGCTGCTGAACCTGGTCGCCGGCCTGGAGCTGGCGGACGAGGGCCGGATCGCGGTGGACGGCGAGGAGGTCACCGGCCGCAGCGAGGATGACCTGGCGCGGCTGCGCCGCCGGCACATCGGGATCATCTTCCAGTTTTTCAACCTGCTCGAGGGCATGACCGTGCTGGAGAACGTGGCGCTGCCGGCCGTGATCGCCGGGCGCAAGCGCCGGATGGCCGAGACGCGGGCCCGCGACCTGCTGGACCTGCTCGGCATCGGGGACAAGGCAGCCGCCGTGCCCGGGGTGCTCTCC
>JAIRTY010000259.1 GCA_031254715.1 Nocardiopsaceae bacterium
CCGCAGGTGCGCGACCCAGTGTGCGGGCGTGTCCACGTGCCCGTACATCATCGTGGCCGAGGTCGGGATGCCCAGCTCATGCGCGGTGGTGATCACCTCGATCCAGGCCGAGGCCGGCAGCTTGCCCTTGGTCAGCACCCACCGCACGTCGTCGTCGAGGATCTCCGCCGCGGTGCCCGGCAGCGAGCCCACGCCCGCCTCCTTGGCCCGGGCCAGCCACTCCCGGACCGGCAGGCCGGTGCGCGCAGAACCGTTCATCACCTCCATCGGTGAGAACGCGTGGACGTGCAGGTCCGGGCGGCGGCGGCGGATTTCTCCGGCGAGGTCGAAGTACGCGCTGCCGGGCAGGTCGGGGTGTATCCCGCCCTGCATGCACACCTCGGTGGCCCCCGCCTGCCACGCTTCCTCCGCCCGGTCGCCGACCTGTGCCAGCGACAGGGTGTAGGCGTCGGCATCGGTGCGGCGCTGGGCGAACGCGCAGAACCGGCAGCCCGTGTAGCACACGTTCGTGAAGTTGATGTTGCGCGTGACCACGTAGCTGATCGCGTCGCCGGCGACGTCGCGGCGGATCGAGTCGGCCAGCGAGGCGAGCGCGTCGAGTTCCGCTCCTTCGGCGCCGAGCAGTGCGAGCGCCTGGTCGTCGGAGATGCCGGCCGGGTCGCGCTCGGCCGCCCGCAGCGCCGCCGCCACCTCCGGCCGCAGCCGCTCCGGAGCGCCCGCCGCTACGCAGCGGCCGCCGTCCGCCTGACCGCCCGCGCCCGCGCCCGCGGGCGGGGCCGGGGCTGGGGCCGGGCGGGCCGCGGGGTCGATCCGGGCCGCCACTTCCGCCCAGTCCCCGTACACCTCCCCGAAGTCGTCCCGCCGGTCCGCGCTCCGCCCGCTGGTGTCGATCGTCACGTGCAGATCGGTCCGGCCTGCCGCCTCACCCCAGCCGCCGTCCGGTTCCTGCCACGGCCGCCCGCTCGGGACCGCGTCCGCCCGCGCCAGCCCGGTCTCAGGGTCGGTGAGCGCCGCCACATGCCCGGCCAGCCGCGGGTCGAGCCAGGGCTCGCGCAGGTAGCCGGGGTAGATGGTGAGCCGCTCGCGCAGCGTCATGCCGGCCGCCTCGGTGCGGCCGGCAAGCTCGTCGATCTGCGGCCACGGCCGCTCGGGGTTGACGTGATCGGGGGTGAGCGGGGAGACGCCGCCCCAGTCGTCGATGCCAGCGGCCAGGATCTGCTCGTACTGCCCGCCGATGAGGTTGGGCGGGGCCTGGATCCGCGCGGACGGTCCCAGCACCAGCCGGGCCACCGCGATCGTGGCCGCCAGGTCGTCAAGCTCGGCGTCCGGCACGCCGCGCATCTGGGTGTCCGGCTTGGCCCGGAAGTTCTGCACGATCACTTCCTGGATGCCGCCGTACTCGCGCGCCACCCGGCGGATCGCGAAGATCGACTCGGCCCGCTCGGCCAGCGTCTCGCCGATGCCGATCAGGATGCCGGTGGTGAACGGGACGGCGCACCGGCCCGCGTCCTCCAGCACCCGGAGCCGGACCGCGGGATCCTTGTCCGGGCTGCCGAAGTGCGGCCCGCCGCGCTCGGTGAACAGCCGGGCCGCCGTGGTCTCCAGCATCATGCCCATGGACGGCGCCACCGGCTTGAGCCGGCTGAAGTCCTGCCATGTCAGGACGCCCGGGTTGAGGTGGGGCAGCAGCCCGGTCTCTTCCAGCACCCGGATGGCCATGGCCCGGACGTAGGACAGGGTGCTGTCGTAGCCGCTGGCATCCAGCCACTCGCGGGCCTGCCGCCACCGGTCCTCCGGCCGGTCGCCCAAGGTGAACAGCGCCTCCTTGCAGCCCAGCGCCGCGCCCTGGCTGGCGATGGCGAGCACCTCGTCCGGTGACAGGTACGGGCTGCCGGCCCGCCCCGGCACGGTCGCGAACGTGCAGTACCCGCAGCGGTCCCGGCACAGCCGGGTGAGCGGGATGAACACCTTGCGCGAGTAGGTGATGATCCCGGGACGGCCTGCCGCGGCCAGCCCGGCGTCGCGCACCCGGCTGGCGTGCCGCAGCAGCGCGGCCAGGTCGTCGCCGCGGGCCTGGAGCGCGATCGTCGCCTCGGCCTCGTCCAGCGGCTTGCCGTCCCGGGCCCGGGCCAGCACCCGCCGCACAGCGCTCGCGGGAGGCGCTGCCCCCGGCCGACGGGAAGGCGCTGCGGACGGTCCCCCGGAAGGCGCTGCGGACGGCTCCCGGGGAGGCGCTGCGGCCGGTCCCCCGGAAGGCGCTGCGGACGGCTCCCGGTAAGGCGCTGCGGACAGTCCTGGAGACGGCGCCGCGGCCGGTTCCGCTGCGGGCCGGGCAGTCCCAGGCTCCGGGTGAGCGGAGGGCGCGGGGCGGCGCTGCGGGCCGGAGCCGGAGGACGGCGCGGGCGGGGAGGGCGCGTCGGCACTCATACCTGGCACTCTAACGGGAGCTTCCGCGAGCGCCCCGGCGCCTCCCGGCCCGGGCTCGGCACGTCTGGGCGCCACCGCTGCCCGGGCTCAGCCGGTGCCGATGGTCCGTGACCATTGGCCCTGGGCCGGCGGCGGCAGCGGTGGGATAACTGATGTGGCCGGTGACGCCCGGCCGGACTGTCCTGTCTGCCTGCATAGACCTCGGGCTGGCGGGCAGTCGGAGCCATGCGGCCGGGCGTGCCGGATACACGACGGGGGCCGGCTCGCATACCCTGGAGTCCGGGACCGTGCTCGGAGTTCACTGGCTGGGAGCCATTCACGTGCTGATTATTGTGGGAATCGTTGTCCTGATCTGTGCCGCGTACCTCGGGGAGCGCGTCCTTAAAGCGCGCCGCGAGGTAAGCCACCGGGAGCAGATGGCCTCCCGGCTCGCGGCGGCCGCCGTCCGGGCCGAGGAAAAGGAATCCAAGCGCCAGCGGTCGGTGGCAGCGGGCGCGGCACTCACGTCGGTCATGCCGGCTATCAACCGGCCGCGCGACACGATGGAGGACGTGTCCCGGCGGAACGGCATGGTGCGGGCGCTGACTCAGCGCAGCGAGCGCGGCCAAGGTCACCAGCGCGGCCACGGCCGCCAGCACAACACCGGCACCGCTCACCGGACCGGACCGCAGCGCGGCACCGGCCCGCAGCGCCGGGACCGGACCGGCGCAGGCCCCGCGATAGGAGCCCGCGAAACCGGCCGCCAGCCAGGTCAGAAGGCCGAGTAGTCGCGGATCGCGGGCCTGGGCACGCGGCGGGGCGGATGGGAGCCGCTGAGTTCCACCAGCCAGGCCGCTCGGTAACGGTGCCCGGCATAGGGAGCCAGCAACTCCAGCATGCCGGCGTCATCGGTCAGCCGGCCGGTCAGCGCCCAGCCCACCATGCCCGGCAGGTGCAGGTCACCGACTGACACCGCGTCGGGGTCGCCGCACGCGCGCTGCCGGATCTCGGCGGATGTCCATGGGCCGATCCCCGGCAGCGATTGCAGCCGCCGGTCGGCCTCCGCCGCTGACAGCTCGCTGATCTCCTCCAGCCGGCCAGCCACCCGGGCCGCGCCGATGATCGTCCGCGCCCGCACCCCTTCCACGCCCGCCCGGTGCCACTCCCAGGACGGGATACGGGCCCAGGTCCGGGGCGGCGGGAACACCCGCATGCCCGGCGGAGCGGGCCCGGGTGCCCGGTCACCGAACCGGAGCAGCAGCCGCCGCCATGCCCGCTTGGCCTCGATGGTCAGCACCTTCTGCTCCAGCACGGCGGGCACCAGCGCCTCCATCACCCGGGCCGAGCGCCCGATCCGCAGCCCTGGGTGCCGCCTGGCCATCCGCCGCAGCAGGGGGTGCTCGGGGCGGAACCCGGCCGGGTCGTCGCAGGCGCCGAGCATGGCCGGGACCGAGGCCAGCAGCCAGCCTGCGCCCGGCCCCCAGGCCCAGGCCCGGATCACCGGCCCGGGCGCGGGCGGTTCACCGGCGCCGGGACGCTCGCCAGGCGCTGAGTGCCCGGGTGCTGGGTGCCCAGGCGCTGGGTGCCCGGGGCACGCGGCACCCGGAACCTGCCCGGCCGCGGCCCCGTCTCCGCCGCGGGTTCCCGCGCCCGGGCCGGCGACCACCCGCAGGGTGGCCGGGCCCTCCGGGGTGAGCGAGGTGCGCCAGACTCCCCCGGCGGCATCGATCCAGAACGCCGGGTCACGACCGCCGCGCCGGTGCACCGAGAGGGTCCGGCGCAGGTCGACCGGGAACGGGGCCTGCCACTCCAGCGCCTGCGGAGCGGCCGGCCCGGACCCTGGTTCGCCGACCTGCACCGGCCCATTGTCGCGCCGTCGCCGCTCCGTCCGGGGGTGGTTGCGCCGGACACGCCGGGACACGCCGGCCGAGGCAGGGTTCCGCCCGCCCCGGCCGGATGAGACCGCCACCCGGTCAGGCGTCGGTGGAGAACCGGACCGAGGTCG
>JAIRTY010000293.1 GCA_031254715.1 Nocardiopsaceae bacterium
CGGCGCGCGGCAGTGCGCTGACGGTGATCGCCGTGAGCCCGTCCCGTTACGCCGCCCTGATGGCGGCCACCCCCGCCGCGGCCTTCCACGCCGCAACACTGGCCCGGCCGGCGTCTCCCGGCGGACCGGTCCCGGTGCTGGCCTCACCGGCCGCGGCGGCGCTGCTGGGACGCGGCAATTCGGTGCTCGCGGTGGGCGGGCGCAACCTGACGATCCGGGTGCGGGGTACCGCACCGGAGGTTCCCGGCGTGCACGGCCAGGCGCGGGTGGTGCTGCCCAAGCCCGCGCTGGGAAGTCACCCGCCGGCGCCCGGCATCCTGCTGGCCGTCGGCCCGCACCTGGACGGGCGGCGGCTGACCGCGGCCGCCCGCCGCGCCGTTCCCGGGGCGGCGGTAACCCTCCGGTCGGCCGTGCTGGCCTCCCTCTCCGCGGCGCCGCTGCCGCACAGTGCCTACCTTGCCGTGGCCACGGCCACGGCCACGGCGGCGGTCCTCAGCGTGGTGATCGTGCTGCTCATGCTGGCGCTCGGCAGCCGGGACCGGGACCTGACCGTCGCCCGGCTGAGCGTGCTCGGGCTCGGCCCGGGGCAGGCCAGGTGGCTGGTCGCGCTGGAGGTGCTGCCGCAGATCCTGGCGGCCACGGCCGGCGGTACCGCCTGTGCGTGGATCCTGGCGCGGCTGGCCGGTCCGGCGCTGAACCTGCTGGTCTTCACCGGCTCCAGCGCTGCCGTGGTCCGGGCGCAGCCGGGGCCGCTGGCTGCCGCGGCAGCGGGACTGATATTCCTGGCCGTGGTCACCATGGCGGCCGAAGCCGTCACCATCAGCCGCCGCCGGGCGGCTCGCGCGCTCCCGGCGGGCGGGTGACAATGCTGGGGACAGAGGGAGGACGGCCTATGCCGGGATCCGCGGGTACCGTGCCGCCGGCAGGCGGCGGCCAGGCGCCCCGTACGGCGCCCGCGCCGGGGATCGGCGCGCTCGCAGCCGAGGCATCCGGCGCACAGGCCGGCTACGGCGAGGACGCGCTGATCGTGTGCGACCGGCTGGTGCGCATCTACCAGCGGGAGGGGATCGAGGTCCAGGCGCTGCAGGGACTCGACCTGCTGGTCGAGCCCGGCGAGCTGACCGCGGTGGTCGGGGCCTCGGGCAGCGGCAAGTCCACCCTCATGAACATTCTCGCCGGGCTAGACACGCCCACCGCCGGGATGGTCCGGGTGGCCGGCTACGACCTCGGCGGGCTCAGTCCCCGGCAGCGGCTCGCCTACCGGCGCGACGTGGTGGGATTCGTCTGGCAGCAGGCCTCGCAGAACCTGCTGCCGTACCTGACCGCCCGCCAGAACGTGATGCTGCCGATGCGGCTGGGCCGGGCCGGGCGCCGGGAGCGGGCCACCCGTGCCGGCAGCCTGCTCGACGCGCTGCAGGTGGCTCACTGCGCCGACCGGACCCCGGGCCGGATGTCGGGCGGCGAGCGGCAGCGCACGGCGATCGCCACCGCGCTGGCGAACCGGCCCCGGGTGCTGCTCGCCGACGAGCCGACCGGGGACCTGGACACGGCGACCGCGGCAGATGTCATGGCGGCGCTCACGGCCGTCAACACCGGCCTGGGCGTGACCGTGCTGGTGGTGTCGCACGATCCCGCGGTGGCGGCGCAGGCCAGCCGGACGGTCGCGATCCGCGACGGCCGCACCAGCAGCGAGACGCTCCGGCACGCCGCCACCGACGAGTTCGGCAACGCTACTCACCATGCCGTTGAGTACGCGGTCCTGGACCGCGCCGGCCGTGTGCAGCTGCCCAGGGAGATGATGCGGCGGCTCGGGATGCGGGACCGGGTCCGGCTGGAGGCGCAGCCCGATCACATCGGCGTCTGGCCGCACACGTCACCCGGGCCGCAGCCGCCATCACCCCCGCCCGCGGGGCCGGAACAGGACGGCTGAGGTGGCAGAGCCGGCCAGCATCGCCAGCGCCGCCGTGACCGCCGGATCGGGTCCGGGGCACGGCCCCATGGTGGAGGCCTGCGATCTGGTCCGCACGTTCGGCCGGGGCGAGGCGGCCGTGCCCGCGCTGCGGGGTGTCTCGTTCACCGTGCAGCCCGGCGAGCTGGTGGTGGTGTACGGACGGTCGGGCTCCGGAAAGAGCACCCTGCTGAACATCGTCGGCGGGCTCGATCCGCCTACCAGCGGGACGGTGCGGGTGGCCGGCCAGGATGTGACCCGGATGACCGAGCGCGAGCGGACGCTGCTGCGCCGGGACACGGTTGCCTTCATATTCCAGTCGTTCGGCCTCATCCCGATCCTGACCGCGGCCGAGAACGTCGGGCTCCCGCTCCGGATCACCGCGACCGACCGGCGGGCACGCGAGGAGCGGGTGCGGCTGCTGCTGAGCATCGTCGGCCTCGCTGACCATGCCAGGCAGCGGCCGGATGAGCTGTCAGGCGGGCAGCAGCAGCGGGTCGCCATCGCCCGGGCCCTGACCGGCAGCCCCGACCTGCTGATCGCCGATGAGCCCACCGGGCAGCTGGACTCCGAAACGGGCCGGCAGGTCACGCGGCTGATCCAGACGATCGTCCGGTCCGAGGGGATCACGGCACTGGTGGCCACCCACGACGCTGAGCTCGTTAACCTCGCTGACCATGTGCTCAGGCTGGAGGACGGGCGGCTGCTGGAGTAGGCAGGCCGCCGCATCCCGGCCGGGCCGGCGGCCGGCTCAGTCGTCAGCAGGGTCGGCGCGCAGCAGGCTGATCCACTCGTCGGCGTCGGCGTCGGCATCCGCCCGGGTGCCGAGCAGCCGGATGCTCTGCCAGGGCCCGGTGCCCCGGCTCTCTCCCCGGTCCGCGCGGCCCTGCTGCGCCCTGGTGTCCCCGGCTGCCCGCGGCCGGGGCGGCAGCAGCGGCCGTGGGCGGTCCTCCTCCGCTTCCGCGGGCTCGTCATCATCGGCGGCGGCGGAGGTCTCGCCGGCATCTGCGGAGCCCTCGGTCCGCGGGCCGGGATCGGTGGGGTAGTCATCCTCGAAGGGCAGCGCTGTACCCGGGTCGCTGCCGCCGGCCGGGCGGGCCGGACGGTCATGACCGGGCGCTGCCGGTTCCGGCCCGGCCGGTTCCGGCCCGGCCGGGGCGGGCTCTGGCCCCCCGGCCCGGGCCTGGCCGGCTTCGCCCGTCTCCGCGACGGCGTCACGGCCGGCTGGTCCGGACGGCCCGGCCCCGGCGGCTTCCGGCTCATCCCCGGCTGGCGCCTGCTCGTCATCCGCGGCGGCTACCGCGGCCTGCTGCCCGGTGTCCGGGGACGCCGGCCCGGCGTGGTCGTCCCCGGTGCCGGCCGCGGCATCGGTGCCCGGCTCGTCGCTGGCCACGACCGGCGGGCCGGGCCAGCCGGTGCCGACGGGCGTGCCCGCGAGCGCTGACCAGCCCCTGGCCGCAATGCGGGTCAGCGAGGCGGACCAGTGCCCGCTCTCGGCCCCGCTCCCCTGGTCCGGCCAGCCGGCACCGCCGTTGCCCGCGGCGGCGGGCGGGCGCTCGTCGTCCCCGCCGCCGGCCTCGTCCCCGCCGCCGGCCTTGTCCCCGCCGCCGGCCTTGTCCTCGTCGCCGGCCTTGTCCTCGTCGCCGGCGGCCCCGTCCGCTGCGTGCGCGCCGCTGGCCGGAGCGTTCTCCCCGGCCGCGCGGCCGCCCAGGACGGCGTCGTCGCGCGCAACCGGCGGCGGTTCGGTGCCCTCACCGGGCTGCCCGGCGCCGGTCGGCACCGGCACATCAGCGGCGAGGCCGCCAGCACCCGGCTCCGGCAGGTCACCGGACGGCCCGGCCTCGTCCAATTCAGGCGCGAACCCGCCTGATACCGCCACCTCCGGCACGTCAGCCACGGGGACGGCAACGGCCGACTCTGGCAGGTCACCCGACCGCCCGGGCTCGTCCGGCCCGGACGTGAACGCGTCCGGCACCGCGCTCCCCGGCAGGTCAGCGACCGGGCTGGCACCGGCCGGCTCCGGCAGGCCAGCGGACCGCCCGGCCCCGTCCGGTTCGGGCGCGAACCCGCCGGCCACTGCCACCTCCGGCACGTCAGCGACCGGGCCGGCAACGGCTGCCTCGGGCAGGTCACCCGGCTGTCCGGCCTCGCCCGGCCCGGACGTGAAGGCGTCCGGCACCGCCGGCTCCGGCGCGTCAGCGACCGGGCCGGCAACGGCCGGCTCCGGCAGGCCAGCGGACCGCACTGGCTCGCCTGGTTCGGGCGTGAATGCGCCTGGCGGTGCCGGATCCGCCCACCGCAGCAGCCAGGGCCCATCGGCATCCGGGTCGTCCGCCGCCCCGGGCGCGCCCGCGTCCTGCCCCGGTTCGTACCAGTCCCCGGCGACGTCATCGCCTGCCCACGCACCGGCCCCGTCCCGGGCTTCC
>JAIRTY010000345.1 GCA_031254715.1 Nocardiopsaceae bacterium
CACCTGACAACGGGCGGGGGTAACAGATGGACGGCACCGAGTGGCTGGCGGGCCATTTCGAGCAGCACCGGCCTCACCTGCGGGCAGTGGCCTACCGCATGCTGGGCTCGCTGGCCGAGGCCGACGACGCGGTGCAGGACACCTGGCTGCGGCTCAGCCGGTCAGGCGCCGCAGACGTCGAGAATCTCGGTGGATGGCTGACCACCATCGTCGCCCGGGTATGCCTGAACATGCTCCGCTCGCGCCGTCACCGGCGCGAGGAGCCCCTTCCGGCCCGGCTGCCCGACCCCGTCATCAGCATGGACGGGACAGGCCAGCCGGAGGAGCAGGCGCTGCTGGCCGACTCGGTCGGCCTTGCCCTGCTGGTCGTGCTCGATGCCCTGACGCCGGACGAGAGACTGACGTTCGTCCTGCACGACATGTTCGACCTCCCGTTCGCGGAAATCGCCCCGGTGGTCGGGAGAAGCCCGGCCGCGGCCAAACAGCTCGCCATGCGGGCCCGCCGCCGGGTCCAGGGCGCCGACGTGCCAGCGCCCGACCCCGATCCGGTCCGGCAGCGGGAGGTCGTCGGCGCCTTTTTCGCCGCCGCCCGCCGGGGTGACTTCGACGCCCTGGTCGCCATGCTCCACCCCGACGTCGTAGGACGAGCCGACTTCGGCGCGCGGCGCCAGGCAGGCCCGCTGGTCATCCGCGGCGCCGAGGCAGTCGCCCGGCAGTCGATCCTGGGCGCCGCCCGGGGCGGCGACGTCCTGCATCCAGTGCGGGTGAACGGTGCCCCCGGGATGGTCATCAGCATGCGGGGACGGCCGCTCGCAGTGATGTGCTTCACCGTCGCCGACGGCAGCATCACCGAGATCGACACCATCGCCGACCCCGGCCGGGTCCGCATGATCACCGCCGCTGTCCTCACCTGGCCGGCTCAATGGGCGGAAACCGGCCGGGCATAGCGGACAACGCTAGCGCTCCGGCCGCCCGGCGAGGTGTCATGGAGTCAGACCTGTGGAGGTAGCGATGACCCAGTACCCAGACGAGCTGGGCGCCTGGTGGACCGGGTTCCCCGGCAGTGACCGGCCCACCTGGCTCGCCCCGTCCCCGCTCGGTGCCCTCGCCCCCGCCCAGGAGGGGATGAGAGGCGCCATCTCGCAACGGGCGCTCAGGCGCGGATGGGTGGTGCCGGGGGGCAAGCGCGAGCGGGCCCGGCGCGAGGCAGCGGCGCAGTGGCGGCGCCAGGTCATTGCCTCGATCCGGGCGCCGTCGCTGAAGTCGGGCGTGATCACCGTGGGCTCGGGCTTCGGCGGTACCGGCAAGACCGACGTGGCGGTCACGCTGGCCGCCATCTACGCGGCGGCCCGGCCCGCCGACCGCGTCATCCTCGCCGACAGCAACGACGACATGCCGCACGGGTACATCAGGCTGGGCGGGATGCCGGTCGACACGATGCCCCCGCCGCAGCGGCCGCTGTCGATCCGGGGCTTCTACCAGGCCTGCACCGACGGCAGCATCAAGATCTACGCCGACCTGCGGGACGCGGTGGCGTGGCTGCAGGGCGTGGCCGTGATCCGCGGCGACACCGCCGACGAGTGCATCGGCGTCGACTTCGGCGAGCAGGAGTACCAGACCGTGCTGGAATTCCTGCAGTGCATGTCGAACATCGTCGTCAACGACGGCGGGACCGGCCTGTTCGCGAAGCTCCAGGTCGGGACGCTGCTGCACGGGGACAAGTACGTGTTCGTCACCGAGGCGTCGCAGCTGGGGTTCTGGTCGATCGGGCAGGTGTTCAGCCGCTACCGGAACTACGAGGGCGAGCGGGACAAGCCCCTCAGCGAGCCGGAGGCGAGGCACCTGACCCGGCTCATGGACGAGGCCACGGTCGTCGTGGACAAGTACGTCGAGAGCGACCCTGAGCAGGCCAAGTGGTGCGCGCAGATCCGCGAGAGCTTCGAGGGGACGCAGGTGTCGGTCGTGGCCTCACCGTGGGACCAGGCGCTCGCCAACCGGGTCGCGCTGGATCTCGGTGCCGTGTCCGCTGCCACCCTCGACGCCAAGCTGGCCATGGCCGAGGTGGTGCTGCGCGGCGTCGACGAGGCCAACCGCAGGCGGCAGGGCCTGCCAGCCACCGGCAACGGCCAGCGGGCGCTGGCTGAGCCGCCGCGCTGGCCCTCGCAGCCCGTCCCGCCGCGGCTGACCGACCCGGCAGCGGCAGCCGGCCCGGCGGCAGCGGCCGCCACGGAGCCGGAGCCAGCCTGGTGGGCAGCCAGGGGCGCCGGCGACTGACCCGTCCATGACGATGCGCCGCTAGCGGGACGGGGGCCACCGGACGGCGACACCATTCTTTTTGAACGGGCCTGGCACGTGGCCACGGCCGGCGATCCGCCGGGGGCAGGGCTGACCGCTGGAGCTGGCGCGAGCCTAGGCTAGTGACGTGACCTGCGGGTTCGCGGCCATCAGTGCCGGGGGAGCAGCCCTTGCCGGCCGCTGGCCGCAGCAGGGGTTTCCGTGACACGGGGGAGGCGTTTCCGATGCCCATGTACATGTACCAGGCCGCCTACACACCGGAATCCGTCGCGATGCTGATCAAGGATCCGCAGGACCGGCTGGAGGCGGTCAGGCCCGCGCTCGAGGCCCTGGGCGGCAGGATGATCGCGGGCGGCTACCCGTTCGGCGAGTACGACGTGCTCGTCGTGTACGAGGCTCCCGATGAGTCGGTCGCGGCCAGCTTCGCGCTGGCGGTCGCGGCCGGGGGCGGCGTCAGGTCGGGCCGGACCACCCGGCTGCTCGACGGCCAGGAGTGGCTGGCATCGCTGCACGGCGCGCAGTCCTCGCAGTACCGTCCGCCCAGCTAGCGCCCGCCCGCCGCCCGTTCGGTGGCGGCGCTGAGGATGGAGCCGATCAGGCCAGGGAACCGCTGGTCGAGGTCGTCCCTGCGCAGGCTCATGTAGCTCCTGGTGCCCTGGACCCGCTTGGTGACGATCCCCGCCTCCCGCAGGATGCGCAGGTGGTGGGAGAACGTGGACTTGGCCGTGCCCAGCCCGGCCTCCTGGATGACCTGAATTCTGGTTGCGCAGGCCCCGGCGTTCCAGGCCTGGGTTAGCCGCTAAGCGTCCGCCGCTGCTCCACGTACTGGCGGATGATGCTCGGCGGTGCGCCGCCGCAGGATGCTGCGAAATAGGAAGGGGCACCATAGGTGCATACCTTCCTGAACACGCCAACCAGGTGGCGGATGACTGCCCTGCATGTTCACTCGGTCTTCGTGACAAAGTACCGGCGCGGCGTGCTGATCGGTGAGCATGACCACGTGTCTGCCACGCCTATAGTCACCCTCAGTTGTCGTAGGCCGGTGGCATGCTCTGTTGCCGTGCTGGTTCGCTACCGCTACCGTCTCCGCCCGTCGCCGGGGCAGCAACAGGGCCTGGCCCGGGTCTTCGGCTGCGCGCGGGTGGTGTACAACGACTGCTTGCGGCTACGCGATGATTGTCATGCGGCGGGGGAGAGGATCAGCGATACCGAGGTACAGCGCCGGGTGATCACCTTGGCCAAGCAGGCCCCGGAGCGCGAGTGGCTTGCTGAGGTCTCCTCGGTTGCCCTGGTACAGGCATGTAATGACGCCAGGCGTGCTTACCGGAACTGGTTCGAGTCGCTGTCCGGGAAGCGGAAG
>JAIRTY010000355.1 GCA_031254715.1 Nocardiopsaceae bacterium
CCGCTCGGCCACCGGCAGCGACCGGTCAGCGAACCGCCGCAGCGGCGGCTGCAGGTGACAGGGCACCGGATAGTGCACGCCGGTGCGAATACCCTGCCGGGCCAGCTCCGCCCGGACCCGGTCCCGCCTGGCCACCCGTACCACGAACAGGTGGTAGACGTGACGCGCGGGCGGGGCGACACCTGTCAGCTTCAGGTTCGCGTCCGCGAGCAGCGCCCGGTACCGGGCGGCGAGCGCGATCCGGCGGCCGGTCCAGGTCTCGAGGCGGGCCAGCTTTCCCGAGAGCACCGTGGCCTGAAGCGCGTCCAGGCGGCTGTTGGTCCCCAGGTACCAGTGCTCGTGGTGCGAGTCACCGTCCGGCCTGCCGTGGTTGGCCAGCGCCCGGACGCGGCCGGCCAGCTCCGGCCGCGAGGTGACCACGGCGCCGGCGTCACCGAACGCGCCCAGGTTCTTGCCCGGATAGAAGCTGAAGCTGGCGGCGTCGCCGAAGGACCCGGCCCGGCGGCCGTCCCACTCCGCGCCGTGCGCCTGCGCGGCATCCTCCACCAGCGAGATTCCCGCCTCGGCGGCGACCGCGGCCAGGGCTGCCGTGTCCGGCATCTGACCGAACAGGTGCACCACGACGACCGCCCTGGTGCGCGGCGTGATCGCCCCGGCCAGGGTGCGCGGGGTCAGCAGCAGCGTGTCGTCGCTGACGTCAGCGAAGCGGGGAGTCGCGCCCACCCTGACCACGGCGGCCGCCGTCGCGATGAACGTGCTCGCCGGGATCACGACCTCGTCGCCCGGACCGATCCCGAGCGCGGCCAGCGCGAGCTGCAATGCGTCGGTCCCGCTGCCAACCCCCACCGCGTGATCGGCGCCGCAGTAGGCAGCCCACTCCCGCTCGAAGCCCGCTACGGCGCTGCCGCCGACGTACCCGCCGCCCAGCAGGCGGGTCAGGTAGTCCGTCTCGATCGAGGGCCAGACCTCGCTGGCCATCGCGGCCAGGTCGGTGAAGGGAACGGTCATCGCCTGGCCTGCCTGCTTGCCGCTGCGTGCCTGCCCGGAAACCGCCGGGGCGCCGTTGTCTCCCCGGTCAGCCATGGCGGGCCCCCGCCAGCGCCGCGCCCCGCGCCGCAGGGCTCCCGCGCGCCACTTCGGCCAGCGCCACCGGCCGCTGCTCCCGCAGCGAGATCTGCGCGCATTCCAGTGCCTGGACCACCGCCAGGCCGTTGCTCCCATCCACGGCGGGCGGCGAGCCGTTCCCGATGCAGTCGATGAAGTGCTGGTCCTGCACCGCCAGCGGCTCGGCGAAGGGGACGAACGGGGAGACGACGTCACCGAGGTGATAGGCGATGTGGGACAGCGGCCCGTCGCCCTCGTCGGGCGGGATGGCCGACCTGTCGAACACCCGGATGCGCTCGGCATCCGCGAGGTCGTCGTAGGTGGCCATCCGCTTTGACCCCACCGCCGTGATCCGCCGCACCTTGGTCGGATACAGCCAGCTCACGTGGATGTTCGCGCGGACTCCGAGGTCGGCGTAGTCGAGCCGGAGGTAGGCCACGTCCTCGTGCTCCGGGTGGACGTACCGCGATCCCCAGACCTCGACGGTGGCCGGCCGGGACCCGAGCACGAAGTTGGCGATGGAGATGTCGTGCGCGGCGAGGTCGAGGATGACGTTCACGTCCGACTGGTAGAGCCCCAGGTTCAGCCGCGCGCAATCGAGGTAGAAGACACGGCCGAGCTGGCAGTCGCGGACGAGGTCACGCAGCTTGCGCACGGCCGCGTTGTGCTCGAACGTGTGCCCTGGCATGAGCACCACGCCAGCGGCATCGGCCGCCTCGACCAGCGCCCTGGCGGCATCAGTCGTGGTGGCCAGCGGCTTCTCGACGAGCACATGCTTGCCGGCGGCGATGGCCGTCAGGCCGAGACCGGGATGGCTGGCCGGCGGTGTCGCGATGACGACCGCGTCCACGTGCGGCAGGGCCTCCTCGAGCGATGCGTAGGCGGCAACGCCGACGCCGGCCTGCTGGGAGTCCGCGCCGCTGAACCGCTCGTCCACGCCGACGACCGCGCTCACGCCGGTCGCCGAACGCAGCACGCGCAGGTGCCTCGACCCCCAGTGACCCACCCCCACGACAGCGACCCTGATCCCCTCCGGTTGCGCACGCACCGAAGCCCCCTTCCGGTCCTGTGGCTACTGCCCCCTTAGCCGCCGGCCTCCGTTCCGCAGGGCAGCCTGCGCGCCGTCCCCCGGATCGGGATAAGGCCTCCCGACCTGCGCCATGTTCGCGAGCCTGGCTTACTGCACCGCCGCAGCGGCATCCCCGCCTGGGCGGCGCTCTCTACGTCAGATGGGGAGAGCGCGCCCGGCGGCCCCCCGCAGCGGGCGTAGTCCGGGCGCTTATCCGGCGCCGGATCGGTCAGCGAGGGTCAGGGCCTTCGGCAGCCCGCTCCAGCTGTGCCCGGGTCAGGGCGACCGCCTCCAGCGTGGAATGGACACCCAGCTTCGCCATGACGTTCTGCAGATGCGTGCGCACGGTGTTGGCGGACACGTGCAGGAGGTCGGCCACGTCGCCCCGCCCCGCCCCGTCGGCCAGGCAGGTCAGGACCTCCCGCTCCCGGGGTGTCAGCGCGGCCAGCAGCTTGTCGTCCTCGCGCCGCTGTTCTCGTTCCCGCACCAGCAGCCGAAGCACATTGCCGATCTCGGCGGGCGGAAGCCAGGTCTGGCCGGCGGCGACGCGGCGGATGACCTCCAGCAGCTGCGCCAGCGACTCGTCCTTGGACACCCAGGCAGCCGCGCCGGCCCGGACGGCCGCGGCGATCCGCTCCGCGTCCGAGGTGTAGCTGAGCAGGACCACCCGCGGGGCATCCTTCCGGCCGGAAAGCTCTTCGCAGAGGCGGATCGCCGCGTTGTGCGGCAGGTCCGCGTCGAGGATCACGACATCGGCATGCCTGGCCAGGATCAGGGAAGCGGCGGGCGCCCGCCGGTGGACGGCCACCACCACCTGCACGTCCTCCTCGGCTTCCAGCCGGGCGGCCAGGGCGTCGGCGAACGTGCGCTCCTGGTCGATAATGAAGACGCTGATCCCCATGGTCTTACCGTCATCAGCAGAATCGGGCGCCGCCAGCCCCGCCTGGCGTGGCCCCGCCTACGCAAGCTGGGGGGTCCCCGCGACGTCCTGCCCGGTTGCGTCGCCGGTCAGGTCCTGCCTGGCTGCCAGGGCCGCGGCCTGGAGGCGGCTGTGCGAGCCGGTCTTGGTGAGCACGTTCTTCACGTAGGTGCGGAGGGTGCTGGTCGTTATCTTCATCTCGTCCGCCATCTGCACGGTGCTCTGGCCGGCGACGATCCGGCGGAGCACCTCCTTTTCGCGCGGGGTGAGGGCGCACGGCGGAAAGGCCGGCCGGCGCCCGCCGGCCGGGCGGGCATGGCCGGGCCCGGCCGGATCGAAGACCGCGCCACCGGTGGCGATCACTTCCAGCGCGGTGACGATCCGGTCGACGCTCTGGTCTTTGCCGAGGAACCCGCCGGCCCCGGCCCTCCGGGCCGCCGAGCAGGCAGCCCGTTCGGTCAGGGACGACAGCACCAGCACGGCGGTACCCGGGTAGCACTGCCGGATCGTCCTGGCCGCTGCCAGGCCGCCCGCGCTGTCGCCGCGGCGCAGGTCCAGCAGCACCACGTCGGGGCCGTGGGCCGCCACCGCCCCGACCCCGTCCGCCGGCGTGGTGGTAATGGCCGCCACCTGATGCCCCCTTGCTTCCAGGATGGCGGCCAGGGCCTCGCACAGTATCCGGTTGCCATCGCACAGGACGAGCCGCATGTGCCCCCCAGCTCCTCGCGCTGTCTCGTGCCATCTGCCCGGGATGTGACCAGGCGTGCCCGGCCGCGAGGCGTTATCCCCCGCCGGGGCGCTCAGGTTTCTGAACGCGGCCTGCGCCCGGCAGCCTCGCGGCGCCGGAACAGCCGGGCCGCGGCGGCCCGGTCGGCGACGTCGAGCTTGCGCACCACGGACACCAGGTGCACCCGCACCGCGCTGGGCGAGAGAACCAGCCTGGCGGCGATCTCGGCGGTCGACCGGCCCTCCGCGAGCAACTCGAGCACCTCCCACTCCCGGCTTGTCAGCCGCTGCCCGTTGCCGGCGCTGGCAGCGGTCCGGCGCCAGCGCGGTTCCCGCTGCTGGAATGCTTCCAGCAGGTGAGCGACCATGACCCGCGGTATGGCAGCCTCCCCGGCGCAGACCCCGAGCAGCGCGGCCGGCAGCCGCCCGAGGTTCATCGTTTTCGGCAGGAAACCGGCGGCCCCCGACCGGATGGCGGCGAACAGGTCCGAGTCGTCTTCGGAGACGGTCAGGAAAACGATCTTCACGTCCGGCAGCCTGGCCCCGATCTCCCAGGCCGCGGCGAGGCCGCCGCCTGGCATGCGTATGTCCAGCAGGGTTATGTCAGGCTGCGTGCGAACCGCGGCCGCCACCGCCCCGGCCGCGTCCGCCACCGAGGCGCATACCTCGAACCGGTCGTCAGCTTCGAGGGCACGGCACAGGTCATCCCTGGTGGGAGCGTGATCATCGGCGATCAGCACCCGCAGCGGCCTCGCTGCCGGGTTCACAGGATCACCTCCACCTCGGTACCGCTGCCTGGCAAGCTGCGGATCCGCAGCTCACCGCCGGCCGCGCGGACCCCTTCCCGCAGCAGCGCGAGCCCGCAGCCGCCACGGCCTGCCTGGGCATCGAAGCCGCATCCGGCGTCGCTCACGCGCAGCCGCACGTGCCGGCGCTCTCGCCGCAGGGTGACGAACACCGTGCCCGCCCCGCTGTGCCGCGCCGCATTGGTCATCGCCTCCCTGGCCGCCCGCAGCAGGGCCTCAGCGCCGGCCGCTGGCAGCCGGACGTCGTGATCGATGCCGGCACGCACCTCGATGCTGAAACGGTCAGCGATCCCGGCAGCCGCCTCCCGCAGCGCCGTCTCGAGCGCCTCCACCCGGGGCGGGGCAAGGGCGCGGATCGCCTGCCGGGATTCGCGCTGCGCCCTGGCGACCGCCCGGCGCAGCCGTCCGACAGCTTCCGCGTCGGCGCCCCCGGCCAGCGAATCCAGGTGACGTGCCAGGTAGGCAAGCTCCTGCGCCATCCCGTCGTGCAGGTCATGCCCTATCCGGCGGCGCTCCGCCCGCACCGCGGCGGCAGGCAGTGCGTGCCAGTACGACCAGATCTCACGCACCGCGCCGGTGAGCGCAGCCGCGTAGAACAGCAGCCGGAAGGCATCGCTTACGTAACCAGGGCGGGCCGCCAGCACCGGATACAGGAAGCCGCTGACGTGCGAGCCGGCTGACACGACCGCGGCGACCGACAGCCAGCCGGCGAACTCGTCACCGAGCCGGTGGTACCGGGCGAGGAATCCGGCACCGGCCAGGCCGTAGGCCACCGCCAGCAGGAGCTCCGCCCCGGGCAGCAGCGGGAGGCCGCGGGCGCCGGGGCCCCCCGCGGCTGGGCCCGGCAGCAGCTGCGGCAACCGCCCGGCGGCCTGGGCGCGCATGAGAAAGGCACCGAGCGCGGCCACGGCCAGCGCGGCCGCGGCACCGGCGGTCACCGGCCCCGGGCGGGTCAACCGGCTGCCCGGGGCGAAGGCGGCAAGGACGAACAGCAGCGCGCCGAGCACGCTGCCAGCGATCGCCGGTAGCACCTGCTCCGTTCGCGCCAGCCCGGTCAGCGGCGGCACGGTCTCGAACAGCAGGCTGGAGACCGCGAGCACCACCAGCGCGGCCGCCAGCAGCAGCTCGCTGAGCAGCCGGCGCCGGCGGAGCCTGCCAGCGACCAGGACGGCGGTGAGCAGCCCGGTGAGCGTCACCGCCGTCGCCAGCGCGGCCTGCACCGACGGCCGCCCGGAGGCCGTGCGCAGTGAGGGAAGCAACCCGACGGCGACGGTCGCGGCTACCGAGAGCGCAGCCGTCACCGCCGCGGCGCCCGTCACCCCGCGCGCCGCGGGTCTTCTCAGCACCAAGCCAATCGGCGTCATTGCCACGTGCGGCGCGGACGGCGGCCCGGACCGCTGCTTCCCAGCGAGATGGCGTAGTTGGTAGAGCGCCTCACGGCGCGGGCGGCTCCCCCGGTGCCAGCCGATGGCCCCGTGGGATCATTGAGGCCAATTATGAACAGTCGGCGCAAATGTCCACTTTAGACCCTCAAAGCTGGACACTGGAAGTAGCACTGGGACCACAGGTATTTTCCGTTGCTCTGGCCAGTATCGTTGGCGCGTGCCCGCGGACCGAGTGCTGGTGACCGGCAGCGCCGGGCATCTGGGCGAGTCGCTGGTCAGGGTGCTGCGCGCGGCGGGCCGCGAGGTCACCGGGCTCGACCTGCTGGCCTCGGAGTTCACGTCGGTCACCGGGTCGGTGACCGACCGGGGGCTGGTCCGGGAGTGCCTGGCCGGGGCCGGCGCGGTGCTGCACGCGGCCACCCTGCACAAGCCGCACGTCGGGTCGCACCGGCGGCAGGCGTTCGTGGACACGAACCTCACCGGCACCCTGACCCTGCTGGAGGAAGCGGCGGCCGCCGGGGTGCGCAGCTTCGTGTTCACCAGCACCACCAGCGCGTTCGGGCGGGCCCTGACGCCTGGCCCTGGCGAGCCCGCAGCCTGGATCACCGAGGACGTCGCCCCGGTGCCGCGCAACATCTACGGGGTCACCAAGACCGCGGCCGAGGACCTCTGCGCGCTCGTGCACGCCGATCTCGGGCTGCCGGTGGTCGTGCTTCGCACCTCCCGGTTCTTCCCCGAGCCCGACGACCGGGACGAGGTGCGGGCCGCCTACCAGGACCAGAACATCAAGGCCAACGAGTTCCTCTACCGCCGGGTGGACATCCAGGATGTGGCCGATGCCCACCTGCAGGCGCTGGAGCGGGCGCCCGGCATCGGGTTCGGCAGGTACATCATCAGCGCCACCACCCCGTTCGGCCCCGGCGACCTGCCCGGCCTGCGGCGGGACGCGGCGGTGGTGGTGCGCAGCCTGTTCCCCGACGCCGAGGCCGAGTACGCGCGGCGGGGCTGGCGGATGTTCGGTCAGATCGATCGGGTCTACGTCAACGCCCGTGCCCGCTCCGAGCTCGGCTGGCGGCCGCGGTACGACTTCCGGCACGTGCTCGACCAGCTCAAGGACGGCCAGGATCCGCGCAGCCCGCTCGCCCGCCAGATCGGCGCCAAGGGCTACCACGCCGAGAGCACCGGCATCTACACCGTGCGCTGA